>DTYD01000030.1 GCA_012962055.1 Hadesarchaea archaeon | reverse complement strand
GGTCCTATCCAGGGGTTCCCAGTCCCATCCTCAGCGCACTTGTAATGGTAATTTATTTTGTTGTTTTGTTTGGTCTGGGTATATTCGTTTTTAAACGTAAGGATATTCTGTGAATTTGGGGCTCGGTTGAGGAACCAGTTTTACGCTGTATATGTGTGATTCAACTTTGCGAAGTTTTCTTCATGTGTATTGATTACAGCCGTGATTACTGTTGGTGCGATCAAGTCTTCCGCCAAATATTGAACTCCTTATCTTTTTCTTCTAACTTAAAATAGCTATCAGTAGTAGTGAGGTTGGTGTATCCCATCCTTCACCTTGTCCTAGCTGATTCCGAATTGGAGCAAGTGCCTCGCGAGATAGCAGACCGTCGAGTTATCAGGAGACTCGCTCAGCGCAGAGGCAGACGCCCAACAGAACTTATTTTAAATTCGAGCCTTCACTTTCCAGCTATGAATAAGTTATCGGACGGGGATAGGCGCGGGAGACCGGACATCGTCCATATGTGTTTACTGTCAGCGCTCGACACCCCGCTCAACCGTGAGGGGATTCTGAGGATTTATGTTCACGCGCGGCACGATAAGCTCATCACGGTTGATCCATCCGTCAGTCTGCCCAAAATGTCATATCGATTCGAAGGGTTAATGGAGCATTTATTTCTCAAGGGGCAAGCTCCACCGGAGAATCCTCTGATGCGTATTGAGGACGCCTCACTTGAGAGTTTGCTCAAACGGTTGAAACCTAAAAAAGTTATGACATTCAGCGACAGGGGGCGACGAAAGCCTTGGAAGAGGATTTACAACGGATTGTTAAAGGAGGACGACATATGTGTGGTGATCGGTGGTTTTCCACACGGTGATTTTCTATCGGATGTCGATAAACTTTCTGATGAACTTATATGTATAGACCCAGAACTTCTGCATGCATCCACAGTTGTCTCGCGGGCAATCTATGCTTATGAAGAAATGTTTGGGATTCCAGAACTTCGCTTGAGGAGATGATCGTGCCTCATCGACGAACTCCTCGAATCACGGCTGACAAATTCAAAAAAATAGCTGTCAAGCGGATCGAACACCTCTTCAAGCTAGCTGAAGAAACATTCAAACTGTACCCAGAACGCGCCGATCGTTATGTACGGCTATCTTGGAAACTAAAAACTAGATATAACATCAAGCTTCCTCTGCATCTCAAGCGAAAATTTTGCAAAAAGTGCCTCTGCTTCTGGAAACCGGGTACTAGCTGTCGCGTACGTCTTCGGTCAGAACGCGTGGTCATGACTTGCCTGAAATGTGGGCACACGATACGTCTGCCACACGAATCAAAAAGAAAAATCTCAGTTCCGACAAATGAAGAATTGAAGGGGTATTGATTGCGCTTTTTTGTATTATTTTTGCCCTCCAACTGGTTTTTGGAAAAGATACTATTTCAGACGTTTCAGGAAAAGCGTTAATATTACTAGCTTCAGAAGAATTGGAGAGCAAGGGAGGGTAGAAAAGAAAATGTCTGTCAAAGATGTTTCAGCAAAAATATTCATCAAACGGGCTGGCGAGGAGTTGAAAAAATTAAAGGAGCTCACACCGCCAAAGTGGAGCCATTTTGCAAAGACCGGAGTGCATAAGGAGCGTCCACCGGAACAGCCCGACTGGTGGTACATACGGGCCGCTTCCTTGCTGCGACGGATTTATATAAACGGCCCAGTGGGGATCTCAAGGCTCCGCACTCATTACGGCGGAAGGCAGAATCGAGGACAGGCTCCAGAACACTCTCGGAGAGCTGGTGGAAAAATTGTCAGGACCATCTTACAACAGTTAGAACAAGCTGGGTTAGTCATCAAAGTTGAACGTGCAGGACGAAAGTTGACATCTAAGGGTGTAAGAATGCTCGAAAAAATAGCCGAACGGATAAAAACAGGGGGGACATGAGTTCGTGGAAGAGGACGAAGAACTTGAAGAGATGCGCAAGCGAAAAATGTTGGAACTCCAAGCTAGACTTCAGGAACAACAACGCCAAGCTGAAATCAGAAAACAATACGAGATACAGAAACGTGCAGCGATCCAACAAATACTGGCGCCAGAGGCTCGCAGTAGACTCGCTAATATTCGTGCAGTGAAACCAGAGTTCGCTGAACAAATTGAAATTCAGTTGATTCAGCTTGCCCAGTCCGGCAGGCTCAGATCGAAAATCACAGATTCGCAGCTGAAGGAAATTTTGGCCAAATTACAGGCACGAAAACGTGAGTTCAAGATAAGGAGGGCGTAAGTTGTCGAAAAACAAACCCGCGCCGGTAAAGCGAAGGCTTGGAAGGGCCGCCAAGCTGAGAAGAAGGGCACCGCTCTGGGTCATGGCTAAAACGAGGGGTAGGATACGCACCCACACCAAGCGGAGGAGCTGGCGAAGGCAACGCATCAAACCGTAGGCGATTAAATGCCGGAGGAACGAATTTACGTTATTCCACTGCGTGGGGTCAAACGGGCGCCCCAACACCTTCGTGCGAGAAGGGCTTCGAAACTGGTGCGTGAATTCCTGAAAAGGCACATGAAATCCGATGAAATAAAATTGGATATGAAACTGAACAGCGAAATTTGGAAACGCGGAGCTAAACACCCTCCATCAAAAATAAGAGTACGGGCCGTGAAGCAAGATGACGGGTCCGTAGAGGCTTTTCTCACAAGGTAAAGAGGCAATGATGTGCGGATCATCAGAATGAGTTTTAATCGGATTCCATATCTGGGGGCATTCGCCATGTGTACAGACAGGGTCGCCATGTTTCCGACTCAATTTCATTTTAAAGAACGAGACGCACAAAATGTTCTCGGCGTGCCTGTCATCAAAAGCAGTCTGGGGAAAAGTCCATTGATCGGAATTTTGATGGCGGGTAACTCTCATGGTTTAGTTCATTCGGACTTATTTGATGTAGAGGACGGGGGACGGCTGGCCAATTTAAAGGTGAATATTCAACATGCATCCGGAAAGTTCACCGCGTTTGGAAATCTTGTTCTAACAAACGATTGCGGAGCGATCGCTAACCCCGATCTTTCGGACGATCTATTAAAGTTCATCAGTAAACAGTTAAATGTCCCGGTTGAGCGTGGGACGATTGCTGGCGTAAAAAACGTGGGGGCAGCGGGTGTTGCGACAAACCATGGTGCGCTTTTACATCCAGACGTTTCTGAACGTGAACTAAAATTCGTGGAAAAAGTGCTCGGGGTGCCCATCGGGGTGGGAACTGCGTGTAGCGGTGTGAAATTCGTAGGTTTATGTATGGTGGCAAACTCGAACGGCGCCGTCGTTGGCATGACCACCACTGGTCCGGAACTTGGCCGTATCGAAAGCGCTTTGGGATTTGTCTAGGTGGGATGATGCAGGTATATCGGATTCGCGGATGGTTCAAACAAGGATTTCAGCGCCAAAAATTCACCAAGGAGCTATTGGCACTGTCAAATGAACACGCTCTTGAGCGCATTTACTCAGACTTGGGGAGCAAGCATAAGCTCAAGCGGAACCAAATCAATATAGAGAGGATAACAGAAATAAAACCCGAAGAAGCATCTGACCCAAGGGTGCTGGCGAGGCTGGAGTAGTGGTTAAAATGGGAAGCTTGACGGATGAAGAGCAAGACCGGTTACAGCAGATAATGACCCAACTCAATAATTATCAGGCTGCTGTGGAGTCGCTTCGGCAGCATATTTCAGTAATCACATCATCACTCACAGAACTTTCAATGACGATTGGCGCAATTAAAACACTGAAGGATCTCAAGCCGGACACAGATATACTTGTACCGATCGGGTCGGACTCTTTTATCAGCGCTAAGACTGCGGATTCAAATAAGGTGTTGACCGGGCTTGGTGCGGATGTCATGGCTGAACGGACAGCTGGCGACGCGACAAAACTTTTGGAGTCGCGAACATCCGAGCTTGAACAGGCGGCACGTCAGGCCCGGGAAGAGCTGGGACGTCTCGAGGAGCGTATCGAAGCGCTCAGACCGGAAGCGGAAAAAATTCTAAAGAAAGCTAAAGAATCCGAGCAAGAGGGACAACCATAAATGTTTGAAAAGCTCAAGAAAAAACTGGGACTCACACAACCGGACGATGAATTGGATGCCGCTATCCAAAATGTCTGTGAAATGATGGG
>DTYD01000029.1 GCA_012962055.1 Hadesarchaea archaeon | reverse complement strand
AGCGCTCGGGGAACACCTCCTCGACCACTTCATATACATCAAGGGTCTGGAGTGGAACGAATATAAGTCGCGGATTTCAGACTGGGGGACCCGGCACCTGTTGCCAGCGCTTTAGTTTCAGAATCGTCTGGATGGTTTCTGATGCTTGCTCCACTTTTGCTCGCCATACTTTCCGGAATTTTCTTTGGTTCTTGGTCGGTCTCGTTAAAAAAAGCGAGGAACTACAAGTTCGAGAATTTCTTCTTGATGCTGGTGCTCGTGACTCTGGCGGTCGTGTCGGCCTCAACCTTGGTACTGGAGGGCCCAGGGATATTTGGGCAGGTGATGGCAGCTGGCCTAAATCCGGTAGCTTGGGGACTCGGCGGCGGGGTCTTCTGGGGCTTGGCCACGTTGAGTTTCGGGTACGCGCTGACGCTGGTCGGGCTGGCGCTCGGCTACGCGATAATACTGGGGCTCGGGATGTTTGTCGGCACTTCGGTATCTATGTTCCTCATGGCTGGCCTTCCGGCGGATGTGGGGTCCGTCGTCAGAGTTTACGCGATGGTTGGGGTGTTTGTGGCCCTGACCGGCACTGTCATGAGTTCCTACGCCGGGCATTTGAAGTTGAAAAGAGTGGCGCGTGGGAGGGAACGAAGGGATTTCAAAAAGGGCATCCCAATTTGTGTGTTATCAGGTTTTCTCGGCAGTTTCTTCGCGTTAGGATATGCCGGCGCTCATGAACAGCTGAGTACATGGTCCAGCATTTTTCTGCTCGTGCTCGGTTTTTCGCTTGTACAGATCGTAATATTGGGTGTGAAGATAACAAGATCGGCGAACTGGCGGGCTTACAAAAACCTGAAGCATAACGTTCTTTACCCACTGGCGGGCGGCTTAACTTTTGGTCCGGCTGTTGTCTTCCATTTTGCCTCTGCCAACGAAGTCGGTGTCGCACTGGCTTACCCCCTAATGATGGGAATCCAGATCCTGAGTGGAAACCTGTGGTCGTTTTTGGGTTTCGGGGAGTGGCGGCAGGCCCCAAGAAACGCGAAGACGATTCAAATAATTGCTTTGACGATACTGATGGTGGCTTCAATTCTAATCGGTAGGGCGATGGGGTTCGTGGGTTGACACAACTATTGTTTCTATTTTTTCTTCCAGTATTTCTCGGCTTCCTCTTCCATCTTCCACGCTCTGTCGTAGTAGTCAGAAAACTCGTTTAGGTGGGCTAGTGCGATCTTATCTGTGACCAAAAGGTCGCCATTGGTGACATTTGTGTTGGGGTCATGCAGCCCGTGTTCTAATTCTACGTCCATACCTATCCTAAACTGGCCGATGTCAAATTTGTCCAATTTGATGCCAGGCATCCTGCCGACCCTTTCGGCTTCTTCGTACGTGAAATGTTGTTTAGCTGCCATATCTGTCGCTCCGATGCGGGGATTCGACCACACGATTACTCTGCGACGGTTCAGTTACCCTACCGCGCTTTTCCTCGTGAGGTCTTTTTCCGGCCACTCGGCTTCGACGCACACTTCCAAGCGTCTTATCCACGGCATTCCCCAGCCGCGCTGGGTTTTTCCGCGGCTCTCCCTCCTCCTTGGAGAAAGGTTCAGCCTTATTTGTCGGCTTCCTCCCCGCAGTTGGTAATTTTGGCATTTGATGTAATAAAGTTTTTCCAGAGAGATCAGAATCGAAAAGAAGATTTTAACTTTCAACACCATGGTTAGATGAGAGACATGCCTGGATTTTTGCACGTGTCGACGCTCGGTCAGGCTAAGGCCAGACTTGAAAAAATCTGGCGTCCAAAATCTCGTGTTGTTGTCTTGACACTCAAAAATGCGCTCGGACGCGTGCTGGCAGAAGACGTGATATCAAAAATAAATGTTCCGCCGTTCGATCGTGCAGCTTACGATGGTTATGCCGTGCTGGCATCTGACACGTTCGGTGCCGGGGAGGACGCGCCGGTGGAACTCATATGCGTTGGTGAGATCAGGGCAGGAACATGGCCCAAAAAACGATTGCGAAGAGGGAAGTGCATTGAGATCGTCACAGGCGCACCGATGCCGAAGGGTTCCGACGCCGTCGTGATGAGCGAATATACAATAGCCGACGGTAAGAGGATCAAGGTTTATCGTGCCGTGGCTCCAGGTGAAAACGTCGCTGAGCGCGGTTTCGACATTGGGAAGGGACAGCAGGTGTTGCGCGCGGGAGAGT
>DTYD01000028.1 GCA_012962055.1 Hadesarchaea archaeon | reverse complement strand
TTTTTAAAGGGAAAACAGCCTTTATCGAAGCGATCGATAGATGTGAATTGAAATCTAATGCTCCTCCCCCGCACCATCAGGGTGAACCGATGGTAAAAATTTTGGAAGTGGACCAAAGAGCGCCAGTCATCAAGGTGATAGCAGAGGCGGCAGCTACAATCAGAGCCGGAGGATTGGTCGTCTACCCAACCGAGACAGTATACGGCTTGGGGGCTGATGCTTGTTCAGATGAGGCTGTTGCCAAAGTTTTCACGACAAAAGTCAGACCCATAGAGGACCCGATTTCGATAGCAGTCAGCTCGCTTGAGATGGCACGTCAATTCACGCAACTGACCCCTAGGGCCGAAGTGATATTCAAAAAATTCCTGCCTGGGCCACTCACGGTAATTTTGGAGGCAAAACCATCAATATCAAAACTTCTCACAGCTGGAACTGGGAAGGTTGGAGTAAGGGTCCCCGATCACCCGGTCGCGTTAAAATTGCTGGATTTCGTCGGCGGCCCAATTACCTCAACTTCCGCTAACATCACTGGCAAGCCAGCGCCATCCACCGTGAGGGAGGCTTTGGAACAAATTGGAAAAAGTGTCGATTTGGCCCTCGATGCCGGTAAATGCAAGCTTGGAGTACCTTCAACGGTTGTGGATTTGACCAAGGAACCCTTTGAAGTTTTGAGGGAAGGGCCAATTACCAAAGAAGAGATTTTATCTGGATAACTCCTTGGCTCGCTTGGCGGCAGCTTTCACAGCTTCCTTGATCGCTTCAGCCACTTTCTTGTTCTCGAGCACCTTAATGCCCTCAATCGTCGTTCCCTTCGGGGTACAAACTTGCTTTATCAGATCATCAGGGCTTCCTGTCTTCAACACTATCTCACCCGCACCCTTGGCCGTCTGCGCAGCTAGCTTCAGCGCGACCTCACTCGAGAGGCCGAGCTCCACCCCCGCCTCCTGCATGGCTTTGATGAAGAGGTAAAAGTACGCAGGGCCACTCCCGCTGAGCCCCGTGACCGCATCCATCAGTTCTTCATCGACCTTGGAAGTTGACCCTATACTGCCCAACAGCCGCTCGACCAGCTCTCCGTCCTCAGGAGTGGCCCTTTTGCCGAATGAGAAGCAGGACGCCATCTCCGCTACCGCCCCGCAGATGTTGGGCATGACTCTCACCACTCGGGCCTTCGTGCGTTCCTCGATGAACTTTGTCGAAACACCTGCCGCCACCGAGACGAAGAGCATGTTTTTAGAAACTTCCTCGACCTCCTTGAGCACGGATTCAACGATGTCGGGTTTGACGGAGATGAAGGCAGCGTCGCAACTCTTTACCAGCTTCTTGTTATCGGTCGTCGTTTCAATCCCGAGCTTCTCCATCTCCTTCAGTCTTCTCTCGTCGAGGTCGCTGACGGTCAGTTCGTTGGCTTTAATCGCGCCGGACGTCAAAAGTCCGCGCACTAGAGAGGATCCAAGGTTGCCGGCGCCGATGATTCCAATTTTCATTCTTTCCCCTAGCATTTCTTAGATGGTGAGTAATAAAGTGCTAACCCCATATCCCTAGTAAATATTGGATTATTTTCGGTTTTGTTTAGGTCAAAAGCAAAAAAGTGCTTAATAATTGGCTCGGCAAGGCGATTGGGCATGGTTAACGAGCCTTTAAATAGTTTATATCTTATTTTCGGCGACCCCCCTGTGGACAACTCGCTAAAAGCGCGTTTTAGAGCGTATGCTGGGGCACAAAATGTGGGAAAATGTCACCTTCAGTAAACACGATAAGCAGCAGGGAGTCTCAATTCCCAGCCAGATCACTCCAGAACTTGCGTATGAAACCGGTGTTCATATCGGCGATGGGTCCATGAGCATCGTTCACAGCAATGTACAAAGTGGATGATAAAGGAATATAGAATATGTTATACTGGCCACCTGATTGACGAGTTAGACTTTCATCAGAACATAATTGTGCCACTCATCCACAAGCTTTACAACAAACATGCAAAAGTAGCTGAGAAGTCATACAACAATACATGTGTTACGTCTCTTAAATCTATGGCTATAATGTCGTTTAAGCACAATGTCTTAGACCTACCGATTGGATCAAAAGCCGCGCTATCGGGCCCCCCTGTAGCGATAACGGAAACATCAGAAGATTGCGTGAAAAATTGTATAAGGGGAATCGCCGACACAGATTTTTCGTTAATCTTTCTTAAAAGACATCGGGGGTTCCATTATTACCCCAAAATAAGAGGTGGTTTTGCAAATAAAGCCCTAGTAAAAGATCTCAAGTATTGGTTGGGGGAAATTTTCGGTTTCGGTCTCACAACTATGTACGGTGTACGAAGAACACACCCGCAAACTGGAATGATATCTATAGGGCATATACTCGAACTAAATGGTGAAGAAATGTTGGAGAAATGGATGACAGAAATAGGTTTTTACAGCAGCAAGCATTTAACCAAATACAGTTTATGGAAAAAATACGGATTCTGTCCCGCAAAAACATCCACTCCTGAAAGAATTTTTATGTTGGAGGGAAAATTAGACCCGCGTAGTTGGTATAAAAGCAATATCCGGATGACCCCGGAATGCATGCCCCCTGAAAAACGTTTTAAAATGTTAGAGAAAACCTTGTTGGCAAAGGAATTTAGTTCGCATGAAGTTGCTACAGCGCTTGATATTTCAACAAAAAGATCTAATGAACTTCTGAAAATGTGGCATGAAAATGGGTTCTTATCTCGGAAATTAGAGCGAAGAGGTAGCATTGCAAAGTTCAAATATGTTTTCAATGCGAGAAAGGTTTAAACAAATTGGATTAAACTCAACATGGAGCCTCGGTAGCTCAGCCGGTAGATTGAGACGGTTGCACGTCTCAAACTGACAGCGCCACCTTGGTATCATAATGCCAAAGAGGTGGAGGTCGCGGGTTCGATTCTAACCGCGAAAATCCCGCTCGAGGCTCCACTTT
>DTYD01000027.1 GCA_012962055.1 Hadesarchaea archaeon | reverse complement strand
TCCTCCTTCGTTTTCACGCACTCCTGTAAAAAACGATGAAAATCTTCCGTTTTTGGTGAAAGGAGTAAATAAATCGCTTTTTTGGTTTACCGAGCTAAATAGATACTATATACCTGTTTCGGTGACCCCTCTCCCCCAAATCGCTTGAATTGGTGCAGCAATACGCGAGTCGGTGCCCGTGATGCAGGTGCAGAAAGTCATCAAGGCAAAGGCCGTGTGGTTAACTAAAATCAAGCGACAGGTTCTCGACCACGAATATGAAGGACTCCAGCAATTCCTTCGAGGCTACCCCAGCGTTGAACTCTACTCGGCAAACAAACAACAGGCCAAACGGTTCTACAAACGCATCAAGCTCGACCGAGAATATCCGCTCTCCATTCGGAAGGACCTCATCCGGGTTGAGCACCAAGACACAAAAATTGCTCGCTACTGGGTTCGCATCCCGGTCAAGCTTCGCCGAGGTGGAGTCTGGGTAGCCGTCAAGCCCCACTGCGAAATCACCTCCGACCTTGAAATATGCGAGTCCAAACTGCTCAGGCGGAACGGTGAATACTTCCTGCACCTCACCGTCAAGCGTGAGGTCGAACTCAAGCGATTCTACTCCTCGGTTCTCGCCGTGGACTTGGGGATCCGACATGTGGCGTGTTCTGTGGATACTCAGTCGGGTCAAACCCACTTCTACGGGCGGGAGCTGAGGCGAGTGAGGGGACACCACTTCCACCTGCGGCGCAAGCTTGGACGAAAGAAACTGCTGAAAGTGATAAAGCGAATCGGTGTCAAAGAGAGTCGCATCACGAACGACCGACTGCACAAAATCGCCAAAGCTATCGTGGACGAGGCCGAGCGGTTGAATGCCATCATCGCAATCGGGAACCCGAAAGGCATCAGAAAAAATGGCAAGGGCAGACGATTCAACCGAAAGCTGAACTCTTGGCCGTTCTGGAAGCTCCGACAATACATCGAATATAAGGCGAACTGGCGCGGCATTCGGGTGGTCGAGGTGAATGAAGCCTACACCTCACAGCGGTGCTGGAGGTGCGGGGCGATCGGAGTGCGAAGCGGAAAACATCATGGGTTGTTCGAGTGCCCCCGATGTGGGTTGAAAGAAAATGCGGACAGGAATGGAGCCTTCAACATAGGCAGACGAGCCTTGGGGCAGGTCTCCAAGGTAGGGGCTGTCGTGAGCCAGCCCGTAACTGGGGCACTGTTTGGTGAACTCAACAATGTTGTTCGATGTCCGACCCCAGAAGCTTCGTCCTTCGGGGCGGGGTAGTTCACACACGGACGTCCCTAGGGACCATGTGCTCGCCCTGAAGCGAGACCTGCGAGACCTGCGCTCGGGAGACGAGTTCGGTGCTAGATGAAATCATTGCAATTAAGCAACGGATGGATCCAACTTATGGGGTGATGTAACTGCTACCGATTTCCGTACAAATCCGTACATCTGGGGATCTCTTCTCAGGAGCGGCATTGGTAGTGATGAGGACTGTTATTTTTCGGTTTTGCCTAGATCAATGTCGAAAAAGTGCCTAATATTAGAATCACCGAGGCAATTTGAACGCTTTTGGAGAGCTTTAAATAGTTTATATACTTCATTCGGCGACCCCTCTCCCCAAGTCGCTTAAAGTCATGCCTAAATTTCAAATCAGTGGTGAAATATTATGGCTAGGGTGAGCATTCCTGCCGTGATAACGCGCATCACTCCAAATGACAGGGAGGGGCTTGAGGAATTGTTTCGCCGCTTCGGCAATGCTAAGCGCAGGGCCCACATGCTCAAGCAGCGCGGGACCTCGAAGGCTGAGATAGAACACTTGCTTCAAAAACAGGTTGGGATAAACTGCCGCTACGCGAAGGACGCCTACCACTCAATCAAGGACCTGCCGCCCCACGTTACCTTCGGCGGAAAGCGCAACCAGCAACTCAGGATGGAGGACAAAATCGGCAGAGAAGAATACCGCAGGCGAAGAAACTCGCTTATCATCTCACGTGGAGACAAAACCAGAAAAGGCAACGTGAACGCCCGAGTTGTCGAAGAAAACAGCAAGTTCATGCTTCGCATCAACGCCCCGCCCGAGAACGGAATGAGCGAGCGCTGGATCTACCCAGAGATATTCATCCCTGAAAAATATCTCAAGCGGTACGGACACATGCTCCATGGGAAGTCACCCTACACGGTAGTGCTCAAGCGGAGGGACGATAATCGAGGTTACGATGTGCGAGTGATCGTCAAGGTTCACAAAGAACACTGTTTAGAGCCAAAACGCGTGATGGCGCTCGACATGAACGCCGGCCATGTGGACTTCGCCGTCGCAGAGAAGGAGCGCGTGATTGCAGTGGGAAAAATCAACTACCACGAGGTGCAACACACCTCACACGACAAGACAAACAACCTGTTACACAAAACCGTGAACAAAATCAGAAATATCGCCGAGCACTACAACGCGAAAGTCGTGTACGGCGAGCTCAACACATCGAAGTTCAAATCCAACCGCGGGGCGAACCGAAAGGTGAAGCGCATCCCTCACCACAAGCTCGGCTCGATCCTCAAGTACAAGTACGGCGCGAAGAAGCGATCTGAGGCCTACACCACCAAGCTCGGCAAGAAGTTCTCGCCGCTCGTTGGGCTCGACGTGCACAAGTGCGCCGCATCCGCTTTCGCGCTAAAGGTTCTCGATTACGAGGCGTTCAAAAACTTGCGCTCATCTTCGGATGAGAATCTCTCGCGTGGTGTCGCGCCAAATGAGGACGCTGGAAGTCCGAGGCGCTGGCTAAGCGCGGGAAGCGGGCCTACTGCCCTGCATCAGGCCCGAGGTCTGGTGCACGATGAAGTCCTAGCGGACGGAGGCTACTCAGAAATCCCTGGTATCTGGGGGCTCTCCTTCATGGGGAGCTTGAGAACGGACCTGCCATGTCTTCGTGTTAAGATATGTTAGGTTATTGGGACCAGGATTCGACGTATGGGGTGATGTAGTCGGATTGGTTGATTCCTTTTTTTTCACACTGTGCACTTTTATTAGGTGGGTAGGTGATCTTATCTTATGGCTCAGCGGTCGTCTCGGGGACGCTCGAAGGAAAGGCGGTCTTCGGTCTGATACCGATAACGAAATCCTTCAGCACGAGCTATTCCCTATAAATTCTTACCTACCCCGCCCCCACGCTTAGAAAAAAGGAAAAAGCAAAAAAACATTTTTAACCCAGAGTAGTAATATTCTTAGTGATAATCATACCTCGAAAGAGAAGACGAAAAGTAAGTTTCGCAGCAGGAGTTCCTACAAGAAAGAGAGTTAGTTTTGAAACTAGAGAAGGACCTGTTTCATTTACAGCAAGAAAGAAAAAGAAGAAAAGAGTAACTTTCTATGCTAGAGGCTAGCATGGTGGGGACATGTTTGGAATTGGAAGGAAAAGAAGACTAGGAGTTCCTCAAGGTATCAAAACCAAAGTCCTTCAAAGGTCCAGAGGTAAATGTGAACGTTGCCACAAAGATGTTGTTGGTAGGGGACTAAAACCGAGATATCACCATAAAGACGGCAATCCTTCCCATAATACTGTCTCTAATGTTGTTCTGTTGTGTAATGATTGCCATGATAAAGTTCATGAATATAGAACTGTTACTGAAAGGGACATGTTTGGTTTCCCACGCAAGAGAAGAGTTATGATTGCAAAGAAGATAAGGAAACCAGGAAGAAAGAAAAAGAAGAGAAGAATTGCTAGAAGGAAGAGGTATTACATAGAGCCTGTTACTGGAAGACGAATTCCTGAGGGGTATTATGTAGAACCAATTACTGGAAGGCTAATAAAAAAGAAAAGAAGAAAGAAGTCTCCGTATGTTTTGTTTTAAT
>DTYD01000026.1 GCA_012962055.1 Hadesarchaea archaeon | reverse complement strand
CTTCGTCGGCTACTTTTATCCCACCCAAGGTGTACTTATTAAGCCCAGAAGCCGTGTCGATTAAAACATATTCATACCGTTCTTTCACCTTCTCTACAACATTTTTCAGACCGCGCATGTCGGCTTTTAAAAAAGCTTCCAAGGATGTGCCGCAGGGTATGATATCTGCTCCACCGTATACTTTGTAAATGGCTTGGTCCACGGGTTTGGTCCTGTCAAGTACCTCGTAAAGGGTGACGGGAGTGCTCTTCAAACCGGTTAGAATGGCGAGGTTCGGCATTGACAGGTCGGCGTCTATGAGTAAAGTACTCTGGCCGAATTTGGCAAATGCTATTCCAAGATTCGCTGCGACCACACTCTTACCAGAACCGCCTTTCCCAGAGGCGAACGCGATAACTTTTCCCATACAAACACGTTGATGTCTATTTATGCTCTTTTAACTTTACCGTCGGGTCTCCCTGCAAAAGAGAGGATTATTAAGAAAGGCGGTCTCATATTTCCGAGAGGAGAAGATGAAAGTTGAACTGTTGTTCATCACCCCAAATGCGGAGAAAATGATAGAATCCGCTGGTCGCACTTGTTATCGGTCATTTGCGAAGCAAGGGGAGGGGACCGAAAAGGCTTTCATTAAAATGCTGATCAAAAGAGGACATTTTTCTGTCTTGGAGCACGCACATGCGACGTTCAGGATCTCCGGCGTATCTAGGGCGTTCACGCACCAGTTTGTGAGGCACAGGTTGTGTTCGTATTCCCAGCAGTCCCAGAGGTACGTGGATGAGAGCAGTTTCAGTCACATCGAGCCGGAGTCAATAAAAAACCGCCCTCAAGCCCACGTCATCTTCACCAAGTTCATGGACGAAGCCAAGAATGCGTATTCCGAACTTCAGAAACTGGGGATCAAAAATGAGGATGCCCGGTTCGTGCTGCCGAACGCGGTGGAAACCCAGATTGTGGCCACCGCGAACCTCCGAGAGTGGCGCCATATAATTGAACTCAGGGGCGAGCCGGGTGCCCAATGGGAGATCAGAAAAGTAGCCATCGAGATTTTGAAGATATTGAAGGAGCATGCGCCCACAGTATTTGGAGACTTTGAAATTGACGAGGAGAACAGCGCGGTGAAAAAGGTAGCGTTGTAGATCAAATCCGTTATTTTCGTTTGGAAGTTTCTTTTGCGAGTTGTACCATCCGTCTTTCTATCCTGTCACGCAATTCGTCCACGTTTCCTTCTCCTCGGGCTAAGCTCGTGTAATCAAGCAGGTCGTCTATCAAGACTTCTGCGGTTTCGGCTTCGAGAACTCCCGCGTAAATCGCTAGTTCTATGGTGTAAAACGAGTGCATGATGGCCTCACGTCCCCTATTCCAGAGTTTCCAGGCCCCCGGTTGCTGTATTTTGAGCCTTTTTGCGATATCTTCAAATGTTGTATTCTCGCTCCAGGAGTGCATAAGCATGGCTTTGAGCGTTTTTTCTTTCAGGTGGGACCGCTTTAACAGCTCCTGTGCGAGCAAATTCTCTCGGAGCCATTTTTCGGCCTTGATAAGTTCTTCCTTCATCATCTGGATTCGCCGTTACTTCCATTTTTTGGAAGTAAAAATAAATACCTATCGGAGGACGATCGCGGCGTGCGAACAATACATTCCGTTCAGATCGGAGGAAAGCGTTTGAAGAACGAGAGCCCATTACCCTTTTTCACAGCTTTGTCATCGATAGGGGTGTCAACCGCCGCAGCATAACGCAGGGCGTTGTTGGCTAGTTTTAAAGCCCGTCTTGGAACACCCTTGCTGCTCCTGTAAATGGCTTCAAAACCCTTTTCGGTCAGCAAAACTCCGTTTTCACATCCGGCGTTTTTCAGGCGTAAGTCCAGCAACTTTCTGAGACTTTCCCTGCTCATGGGCTTGATCTCTACTCGAATTTGGACGCGGTCCCTGAGCGCAGGAACCTTATCCAAAAAGTCCTGCATACGCTTCGGCTCGCCGTTGATCAGGACGGTTATCTCGGGGATGTCCACAAGAACCCTCAAAAATTCTCCGATATCTTTGGGATTGACGCGACTTTCATGGATGTCGTCCACCACTAACGCCAGTCGCTCTGGATGTTCCCAAGGCCATCTGCGCAGGACCTCGAACATGCTAGCGCGGTCCTTACCCGCGTCCGTCTCCAAACCCAGCATAATCGCACGCAACACATCATCCATTGACCGGTACGCGGCGCCGTGGATGAATACGGGCACGACCAGTTTGGTTGATTCGGGCGCCGTGAGGCTTTCCTCTTTCAGAGAGGCGACTAGGAACTCACAAAGGGTGGTTTTGCCGGTCCCTAACCCACCAGTGAGGACACCCAGCTTGCCCCTTGACAGGACCCACTTCAGTCTCCTCAGATCCTCTTCCTGCACCGGCACGAACATCTCGACCGACCGCATCTCGAACCTGAACGGGTCTCCGCGCAGTCCCCAGCGCATGAGATAATCCTCAAAAAAACGGTCCCGACCGATTTTTTCGTCAAAACTGCTCATCTGACCACCTTCACGCGCAGTTCGTACCTCCCTTCTTTGTCCTGGATGTAACCACGGTTACCCATTCTTTCACAGAATAGCTTTGCGATGGACACCGGACACCGGGATCTGACCGAGATTTCCTCTAATGAAAAGTTTCGGAGAGCTATTGCGGTTGAGAGGAGATCCCCGAAAGCGGTGCGCTGAGCCAGTCCGGCGGGTGTTAGCTCGTCAAGAATGGTGTGGCGAGAGAGTTCTTTTCCCTCAGATAGGGCTTTATCTATCGTTGTTCCAGTTTTAGGCTTTTCTGGAGGTTTTTTAGGAGATTTGGATTCTATTTTATGCACTTTTGGTCCGGAAATAGACTTATGAATCTCTTGATGACACTTGTGACAAAGCGTGACTAAATTCTCAGGGTCATTCCGACCCGTTCCGTCTTTGCGATGCACGCCTAGGAGTTCCTTTCCGCCACATTTCGAGCAAGTGTAGCCATCTCTGATGAGGATTATACTCCTCACGAGCTCCCAATCATCTCGGTGGTAAGTGAAGACGTAGCTCAAAAAGGATGAAAGGTGTTCCTGCTCCGAAATGGCCTCTTGTGGAGGAGAAACTTTTGGAGAAGGGAGGGAGATTGGCGTTTTTGTCAGCAAACGCGTTATCTCACTCTCTGGTATCCGTCTCTGACCTCTCTCGGGGCGCACGACTCTTACCTTCCCTTCGCGGTCCCACCGTCTGATGGTGTTCGGGTGCACCCTCAATAGTGAACATGCCTCTCTCATCGTGTAGAGCCGCTCTCTGATATCCTCCATAATTATAACCATTCCTAACAATCCTTAACCATTCCTAACAATCCTTAACCATTCCTAACAATCCTTAACCATTCCTAACAAT
>DTYD01000025.1 GCA_012962055.1 Hadesarchaea archaeon | reverse complement strand
TCCCGCTCGGTATATTCTTTGCCGGCTATTTTTGCTGGGAGCACAGCGCGGTCAGGGAGAAAACTGCGTTTGATCATCCAGTGCACGGCTTTACCAACGATGATAATCCGGATGAGCTTGATAGCGCTGGATGTCGAGCCGTACCCACCACCTATGACCATGAGCACGGTGAGCATGCCCTTTTGCAGGTCGCCCCACTCCGCGAGGTTAGCAGTTGAGAACCCGGTCCCGGTCAGTGCAGAGGTGGTTTGAAATAAAGACTCACGAAACCCTACAGTGAATACAAGCAAAAGCGCAGCCAAGACGATTATTACTATCATCAGGCGCACCTCGATGTTTCTGAAAAGCTCCTGCCAGTGCCCAGCCATGACTTTTCGGTGGACCGCGAAGCTGATAGCACCAGCCACCATTATCAAAATAGTAACCGCCAGCACGGGAGGGCCATACCCTGCGAAGCTTGTATCGCGTACTGAGAACCCACCAGTGGCGACCCCTGTCATCGAGTGGTTTATCGCATCAAACATCGGCATCCCGGTGAGGTACAGTGCAACAATGCCGACGACCGTTAATATTACGTATATTTTCCAAAGCGAACGAACGGTCTGTCTTATGCTCGGCTCAATCCGTTCGGTCCGCGCTTCCGCGACATACATCTTTCTGGCAGCTTTCCCGAAACCTATCAGGGCGCTCAAGAACAGGATGATAACACCCATACCGCCGACCCATTCGGTCAAACTACGCCAGAAGAGGACAGTTCTTGCCGTGCCTTCGACGTCTGAGATCATAGTCAGACCTGTGGCCGTTAATCCGGACATGCTTTCGAAGTACGCGTCTTCCACAGGCATGTGGTTGCCGAAAACATATGGCACTGAGCTAAAAGCTGAGAAAAGAATCCACGCGAATGTAACTACCACCATGGCCTTCCCCAGGGTGGGTTCGACCGGACTGAAACGTCTCCTGAACAGAAATCCAATGGCGACAGTTGTCAACGCTGGGATGACGAAAAATGGGATGAGGTACGCCTCATCGAAGATGTAGGCCGCGGGTACCGGAACCAACATCACTCCGCCGATCACCAGCAGGAGGAAACCCAAGAAGTGCAGCACGTCCATCCTCCAGAGCTACTCCCGTTTCCCGGAGTTTTAAGGTATTTGATGGAGCAGTAGGTTTTAAACTTCAGGAACTGATATTTACAGGTGAGTAGATGCGAGAAACTCGCCGTGCTATGGGTGAGATAATCGAGCATCTCCAGAGCTCCTCGAAGAAACTCAGTTCAAAGCAGGTCAATAACTTCATAAAAATATTACTCGGTGCCAGACGCGTGTTTGTGGTGGGGGCAGGGCGCTCCGGGCTAGTCGTGAAGGCCTTCGCCATGCGTTTGATGCACCTAGATTTCGATGTGTACGTGGTTGGAGAGACTATCACCCCCTCTTTGCGAGTTGGTGACCTGCTCATCGCCGTTTCCGGGTCCGGCGAAACGGACCTGATTGTTCAAGCAGCAAAAATCGCGAGAAAAGTAGGTGCGAAGATAATCGCCATCACCTCTTATACAAAATCCAGTCTGACAAAAATCTCCGATCTCGTCGTTATTCTTCCTGGCAGAAAGAAAGTCGCGCGAACATCGGCCTTCATGAGACGGGAGTTAGCTGGAGAATATGCTTCGCTTACACCTCTTGGAACTCTTTTCGAAGTCACGGCGTTAGTCTTCTTAGATGGCGTGATTGCCAGTTTGATGGTAAAGCTAGGCAGAAAGGAAGAGGAGCTCAGGGCGCGCCATGCAACGATTGAATAAAGTTATTCGTTCCTGCCTGAGAACTCCTGGAGGATTTCGAGCCATGCCGTATCAAAACCTTGCTCGTCTTTTGGCCGGAACTTTTTTTCTTTCAGGTCGTTGGCAAGTTTTTCTATTTTTTCTTGTTGATACTCCCCATTGACAATCTGTTTGATTACGGAAAGTTCTCCCCCAGGTTCCAAGCCTGAGATCATTCCTTGAAGGGCTAGAAAGTAACCCCTCGTAAATTCGTCATCAGGATTGAGCTCCCCCCTGTTCTGCTCCAGCAACTCACGAGCCTTCTTGATATCTCTCTGCCTTAGAAAGTTCGCGAAGGATTTGATGTTGGGTGTCGTAGTTTTACCTTACGGCTTCCAAAACTGGACCTGCCGCACGAGGCACATCTCCCGGCAGAGACGATGAGGGTTCTTTCACTTGCAGCACACCTCATTCACGGATCGTCTCCAAGATACTTAGGGCGTTCCATATCATGGTGCGGGCGTGTACGGGCATATTCGGGTCGTTGCTTATTTCCTCGAGGGTTATCCTCGCAGAAGCGGCTTTGACTACAGGTTCGCCCTCCTTTTTCAAAACAGTTTCTTTAGCCCCACTGGCGGCTCTGCGGATGTTGCGGGGGACTGAGGTGTCTTCCGCCAATCGCGTCATTATCTCTGCCACATGTTTCAGTTGGGCATCTGAGGACATAGTTCTCACCCGTCTGCATAGGCAATCCAGCTTATCCTTAAGAGGTGGCCCTCATAAGGTTTTTTGTGGGTAGGGATGAAAGAAAAGAAGCTTTCGAAGATAACTGGGATGCTCTTAGCCGGAGGGAAGATGCTGGGGATGCACTGCACCACCTGCATGGGTCCTCTTTTTGAGTATCAGGGAAAAATAGTGTGCGCCGTTTGCGGTGAAAAGACCAAACCAGCAAAAACCGAGACCGAGGTCACACAGCTCAAAAAGGTTAAGGAAGCGCTTCACGCCAAGCTCGATTCTCTCGCGGAGCAGCTCGCCAAAGAAACAGACCAGACCAAAACCCCCGAGCTGTTGGAAAATATCAAATCTACTCTAGAAGTACTTAAGAAATTGGATGAGGGGTGATTGGTTGCGAAGGGAGGCAATTTTGAAGGCATTGCAGGACGCTGGAACTCCCATGACGGTGGACGAGCTTTCTCAGAAGACAGGGATCGATATAGTCCGGTTGCGTGTCGACCTCTTCAGACTGGTCGAGGAAGGAAGGGTCGAACGTAGACAGCGTGGGAACATGCCTACTTGGACCGTGAAGGTCGGGTCCGCAGCTGAGCAACGATACGAGAAGTGGTCAAGAAAATATACTCCGTGATCTGTTTGTCGTGGTTAGATTTGGCCAGGGTCATGATTGCCGGTATCATCCTTGGCTTGGTAGTTGGTAGAATTGTGGCGTTCAGACCGTCGCACATCGACAGGTTGCGCCCGCGTTTTTGGCGTGCCGCGATGCGGAGGATGAAGTGCAGAGATTGGGTCAGGCTCATCACCATTGCCCTCTGGGCCGCAGCAGCTTCCCTCATAATTTCAGCTGTGATAGGTGGATTGCTCCAGCGGGCTGAGGTACCGATATACTCTCCAGAGGAGTTTCCCTTTACAGCGATCGAGAGGGATTACCCGTGGTTGGTGCTGGTGGCGGTGAATTTGCTGCCAATTTTTGAGGAATGGGTTTTCAGAGGCATATTTATCGATGAATTTGTGCGCTGGCGAGGATCCAAATTATTGGCTGTGGTGCTATCTACGATAATTTTTTCCCTGTTCCATCTTTCGAACCCGGGCACGTACTTCGGATATGTCATCCCCCTGATACCTGCCGGGTTACTGCTCGGTTTCTGCTACATCAAAACCGGCTTGGGCGGCGCCATCATAGCCCACAACACCTACAATACCTTTCAGGTCATCATTGGGGTCTTGATGAGGTAGAAGCGATGACTGCCTGCCCCACCGATATGCCGCCGTCTCCTGGGGGCAATACCTCATGCGCGATGAATTTAAGTCCGGCCATTTCCACTTCTTTGCGTATGGCCGCCGTGATGGCCCGGTTGTAAAACACTCCACCGGAACCCCCAACAGTCTTTATCCCTCTGGAAGATGCGACGTCGATCGCAATGGAGGCCAATCCACGAGCCAGCGCTAACTGTGCAGCGGCAGCGATGTGTTTTTTGAGCATCTTGGTTTGGAGGGTCTGGAGTACATCGAGAAGCAATTTTGAGGTATTAAAGATCATTTTTCCGTTCATTTTTTTCACATCAGGTTCAAACTTTGTTTTGTGAGCATCCCCTGAGGCTGCAGTTGCCTCGAGCTTGATGGCTGGCTCACCTTCGTATGTCCGCTCGTCGCAAACCCCAAGCAAGCAAGAAACCGCGTCGAGCACCCGCCCGCAACTGCTCGTCCGGAATACATTCACATCGCGTTCAAGCTGGCGAAGGATAAATTCTTGTTCGCGCTTCCCCCTCTTGAACCCATTTGCGCAATATTTGTTTAACACGTATTCCAACTCATCGCGTTTGAATTCTTCCCACAGGATACCGGCGACCATACGTGCAGGGTAAATCGCTGCCAGGTCCCCTCCAGGCATCCGTTGCGTTTTCAACCCACCGACATGTTTGTATGAGTCTAAGCGACTGACCATGACTTCTCCACCCCAAACGGTTCCATCGGGTCCATACCCCACACCATCTGCAGCAATGCCGACCATTTCCTCAAGCCCATGTTCGGCCATAAGGGAGCAGAGGTGGGCATGGTGATGCTGAACGGCCACGGTTTTTGCGTCAAGATGACGTGCCAGTTGAGGAGCAATCCTAGTGGTCCCATAGTTTGGATGAAGGTCGTGAGAGACAACGTCCACCTTTTTCATGTTTAATAAACGCAATAATCGCGTACTCGCAGTTCGAAGATATTCAAGGGTTTCAAGTTTTGCGGTGTCTCCGATGTGTTGGCTGATAAAGCACCGGTCTCCATCCAATATGCTCGCGGTGACATTCAGTTCGCCTCCAAGTGCCAGTGCTCTAATCTCACTTCTGAAAGACAGTTTCAGAGGTTCGGGGACATACCCCCGGGAGCGCCGGAGGAATGCGGGTCTCCCGCCAACCAGCTTTATCACCGAATCATCGCATCGGTTCACGATGGTCCTGCTGTGGAGAAGCAGATAGTCGACCTTCTCACGCAGTTTTGAGAGGGCTTCGGCATTGTCGATAAGCATGGGTAAACCTGGAACGTTGGCGCTGGTCATCACATATGCAGGGCCCTTGCCGTGGTGGAGGATAAGATGGTGGATGCCAGAGTAGGGCAACATTACCCCTATCGAGTCTAGTCCCGGGGAGACAAGATCAGATAGTGTGTAGCCGTGTGAGCGCTTGAGCACCAAAATAGGCCTACGGTGAGAAGTCAACAAACCCGCTTCTGCCCCGCTGACTTCGGCAAAAGTTCGAACGGTTTGGAGATTTCTTGACATCACCGCAAATGGCTGCTGGGGTCGGTTAAAATTCCTCCTGAGGCGCAACAGCACCTCATCGTCTGTTGTCTTCGAGGCCACGTGAATGCCGCCTATACCCTTCACGGCCACAATATTGCCTTCATCGAGCAGTCTTGCGGTTTCATGGAGCGGGTCAGATGTGCGAATTTCTTGTCCTCCACCGTTGTAGAGAACCACCCGGGGACCGCAAGCGGGACAGCATGTTGGTTCTGCGTGGTAGCGTCTGTCCGAGGGTTCTTGGTACTCACGAAGACAATCAACACACAGCGGAAATTTTTTCATTGAGGTCCTTGGTCGGTCGTAGGGGAGTTCCTCTATGATGGTGAAGCGTGGACCGCAGTTGACGCAAGTTATGAATGGGTAGTTGTGACGGCGGTCTTTAGGGTCAAACATCTCTTGGAAGCAGTCCTCACAGAGCGCGAGATCGGGAGGTATCACGGAAGGAAATCCTAATTCGGCCCGCTCACTCTGCATCACACGAAAGTCTGTGAACTCATCAGTGGCACGTCCCCAGGAAATTAAAACATCATCGATTCTGGAGTGTGGCGGCTGCTCGCGATGGAGAGAGTCGAGAAATTTTTTGATATTTTCCTCTTCACCCTCTGCTATTATTTGAACACCGGCGTCCCCCATGTTTCGGACAAAACCCACAAGGGAGTGACGAACGGCATGTCGGTAGGCGAAGGGTCTAAATCCTACCCCCTGCACAATCCCGGTCACGGCGATTTCAGCACGGACTCGCATTTTCCCACTGGATTTATGGAACTGTTAGATGGAGAAAAGATTTATACTAATCTATCCCATTCCGAGACGCTTGCATCCCTCGTCGACCATTTGCTGGATCTTCACTATCTCTTCATCGGTGAGGTGCTTAAATCTCCCTTGTACTTTCAGGTACTCTGCAACTGGTTTACGCTTCGGCGGTTTGAGAGTTACCCTCAGTTCTCCTCCATCTATTTCGTACAGGTTCCACATACCCGTCAGCACGGCAAGCTTCGCAACCTCTATCGTCTTGCTTGAATCGATCCTCCAGCCGAGCACGCATGGAGCGTGGACGTGGATGTAGGTCGGTCCCCTTATGGAAGCAGCTTTCCTAACTTTTTTGATGTAATCTAAAGGATAGGCGACAGAGGCGGTTGCCACATACGGAACGCCGTGGGCAGCGATTATCGCCGGCATGTCCTTTTTCGGACAGTCCTCACCTCGTTTGACCCTGCCAATTGGTGTGGTCGTCGTCCATGCTCCATAAGGTGTTGCTCCACTTCGTTGAATTCCCGTATTCTCGTAAGCCTCGTTGTCATAGCAGATGTACAGGAAATTCTCCCCACGTTCGACAGCTCCAGAAAGTGCCTGCAATCCTATATCCACAGTGCCCCCGTCCCCACCTATTGCCACGGATTTTACCCCCTGTTTCCCTAGCACTTTCAGAGCTCGTGAAACCCCTGAGGCTACAGCGGCAGCATTCTCGAAAGCCACATGGATCCAAGGCACTTTCCAAGCGGTCTCTGGGTATGGGGTGGTCACGACCTCCATACACCCCGTGGGCATTGAGATTATGGCGTTTCTGCCCAGAGCTTTGAGCGCGTACCGAAGCGCAAGAACGCATCCGCAGCCTGCACATGCACGATGTCCAGCCGCGAGCAGTTCCGCCTCGGGTATTCCTTTCATCATCTCAACCCCACTAACGTCTCTCTAAGGCCTAGCCATTGCACGGGCTTTTTGACCCTGCCAGTTTCTGCAGCCTCCATGGCAGATTTGACGGCTTCTCTGATCTGAAGCGGTGAAATGTCACGTCCCGCTAACCCGCATATGAAATTTAATAACAGCGGAGATCTCTCAGCGTTCACAAGCGCTGCGGAGAGGTCTGTGAAAAGGGCCCCGGATAGCCCGGGTGAGATATCTTTTTCAAGCACAGCGACGGCCTTGGTGTTAGCTAACTCGGTTTCTAATTCCTTAGCCGGGAACGGTCTAAAAGTGCGTAACTTTACGAAACCGATACGCTCACCATGCTGTCGGTACTCATCAACTATCTCCTTGAGGCTACCGCTCAGTGAGCCCATTGTGAGTAGGATGATTTCAGCATCGTCGGTCTGGTAACGTTCGAGGAGACCGTATTCTCTCCCGAATTTTTTGGCAAAAGCTTTGTCTATCTCAAGTATTTTCTCTTTTGCTTTGAGCATGTCCTCCTGCAACATGTATCTAAACTCTTCGTAGTACTCCGGCACACCCAGCGTCCCGATGCTGACAGGGTGTTCTGGGTCGAGGGCGTAGGTGTATTTGTACGGAGGCAGGAATTCATCGACTTAGAGGCTTGAAATGAGGTTTTTTTAATCTCTTTACTCATCTGTTTGAGTTTTGCATCTATAAGCTCTTTTACCATCTTCGCTTTAAATATCTCTAACAAATCACTTTTTATAGAGTCGTGAACAAGTATATCTACCTGCTTTGTCCCCTGCTTAAGATCAAAATAATCTTTGGGAATAGTGATAGTAATCTCTGGTGACTCTTCTACATTTAAGACACTAAAGCTGTTATTTTTTATGATATTTCTGATGTCGTCACCTGTTGAACCC
>DTYD01000024.1 GCA_012962055.1 Hadesarchaea archaeon | reverse complement strand
TTTGGAAAGTTCATAGGCTGTGAAGAAGCCGGCTGGACCAGCACCAATAATAACCACATCAGTCAACTGGTCTCCCCGAAGCCTAACATTTTTTGCCGCATAAAAACCTTTAGAAGACCATTTTTTATTTCCTCAGGCTAGCAACTTTCCCCAAAAGCGTGCCGTCGAGCAAATAGGCTTCAGCTTCGCCGAGTTTAACGGCACCAGCTTTGAACATTGGTCCGATGTATTCTTCAGGTATCTCCCGATTCACTACGGCACCCCCAACAAGTTTGCTAAACGCTGGCATAACTAATAACTCAGGCAAATCGTTTCTGATTCGCTCTCCGAGTTTTTTCTGAAATTTTGACCTGTTGAGTTTGACTCTAAGCCATACAGGTTCGATGATCCGTCCTCCGAGTTCATCTCTAAACTCTACTGCTGGATGGTTGTGCGCTATTACAATTAGTTTCGTGTTGAGCAGTTCAAGAGAAGGCCAGGTGTGTCCGTGCATAAGTCCTATATGTTTTCGTTTTCCCAGCGCGACACCTCTGGCGCCGTGAATCGCGACGTGTTTAGGTGCCATGCCTTCCAGCCCACCATCATGGTTCCCGCGGACTACATCTACACGGACGAACTTTGCAAGTTCCTCAAAGAATCCTGGAAGCTCCTGCCATTCCTGCCAGCTGGCAATCGGGATGTTGTGCTTGACGTCCCCCAGGAAGATCAATCGATCAGCCTTATGCTTTTTTACCAACTCAATGAGCTTCGTTTTCACGTTTGGGATCTGGCTTGGCAACGCTATGCCTTTTGCAGCTAGTTCGCTCTCAATGCCCAAATGTAAATCAGCAACCACAAGTGTGCGTTCTCGTCCTGTTTTAACAAGCAATGCCGGAGACCCATAGACCGGAACAGCGTTCATATCGATAATAATGGTGCCGCAGCGACATTATAGGCTTAGAGATACCCCAACAAAGTCAGCAGCCCGTAGATAACCATTCCAGCTCCCGCTACCTTCACAAGCCATTTCACCGCCCCAGCGAAGAAAAAGAGCAGTGCTCCAAGGATAATGAGTATGGCTGGGCTGGCGGCCCTGAGGGCGTCGGATATTTGTGTTACGATCTCAGGCATCATCGCGGCCAATGTATCCAACATGGTTCACCTCAAATTAGATGGTGGGGAGGGGTAAAAATACTATTTGGGCAGTTCAAAAATCTAAAACATGATGATTCTGGCGTCAACCTGTTCCGGTTTTGAATCTCAATAAAGCTGCGATTCCCCCAACACTCAAAAGTTGCTTGCCGGCATCGTGTTCCGTACTGATGATCACCACATCGCTCCGCGTCTTTCTCGTTTCCTCGAGGATCTTTTCCACACCAACCAGATTTGATCTAAGAAGTTCGTCCGCCACAAGTAATTTTTCTATCGCGCCAATCGAAGCCGCGTGGCCGACTTCTTCCCGTCCATAGATTGCGAGCTCTCCTCTCGCTATTTCCGACATGAGTCTTTCGACCAGCGACGTTTCATACGAAAGGCGGTCGTCCCGCGAAACCCGTTCGACCGATCCACGTCGCACGATTTCGTAGAGCCCGGCCCTCCCCCCAGAACTGATGTTATCGAGCTTGATTTTTTGAAAAAGTTCGTGGAATTTGTCCCGTAGAAACGTTGCAAATCCATCTTTTGTGAACCCGGGGCCGGCAACGATTGATGCTCGAACACCTTCACGGGAGATGATGTCGTTCATCGTCTTGGCTAAATTGGAGAAAAACTTCTTCTCGCACGCTTCCCTCTCCACCGCGTATAGCTTTCCACCCCCGTATCGCGAGATGGTTCCGAGCTCTTCGAGACCGTATTGGCAGACGAGTGCGAGTTCTGCGGAAGAATCGTCAAGCGCAACTAGAAGTACGCGTGGTCTCCTGCTCGCGCGAACGGCGTCCCGGACACGACGGATGAGGTGCGGTTTCCACTCTTTAACGATAGTGAGCGTAGATTTAGGTTCCAAGCTGAATGAGTGATGTCCGCCAATGTCTTCACCTCCGACAATTGTCCCGAGTATCCTGAGACGATTTGCGTGTTTGTGGAATTCAACTTTTTCGACCCGGATGGAGAGGGTTACACGTCGTTTTTCAGGCCGCTCGGGACGAAGTTTATCACCCGCTTCTTGCTCCCTTCTCCAAGTTGACGAGATAACGGTATCGCCTGGTTCAACGAGGTGCCGGAGGTGCCAGAGGTCATCGAGACTTTCAACCGTCAACTTGATTTTTCCATGTCTGAGATCCTTGAATAGTATCCGCATACCTATACTTCACAACAAATTTCTGTTATATCACCTACGAAATTCCCGGAAAGCGCGGCTTATGCTGTCGTTCCAGAAATAGGGCAATTTGTAACGAACGAGTCCTTCAAATTCATCTGAATAAACGTAGAAATAGCTTGTTCGCTCGTCCAGTTTTTTGAAAATTTTCTTTGCAGCGACGAAGATATCTTGCAGGGCCTTCCGCTCGAACCTCGCCTGTAACATCGATGGCTCTTTAAGCAGCAGGACATCCGCTAACCTCAGCACGTTAATTTCAATCAAAGCTGAACTTTGACTGATGAGTATCATCGATAGGTTTTTGTGACGTGCAATCGCCATGAGTTTGCTCAACATTTTATTCATCGAGGTCATCGCTTCTCGTGAGAAGAAGAGAATCGCGGCCTCGTCGATAAGTACGACGGAATCGTTTGGTATTTCATCAACGTGTTTTGCTTTGTGAATCCACTTAGGTAATTTCGCAGTATCGTAACCGATCCCATAACATCTTCTCTTGGCGATATGGTGGAACCAAGCTAGAAACTGCATTCCGAGCGCGGTCTTTCCGGACCCCCGTTTTCCAACAATGAGCATGATCAGTCCATACTTCTGAAGCGCCCGCTCAAACTCGGCGTATGAGCCCTTCTTTTCTTCCACGAGTTCGAAGGGCTCAAATTTCGGCACAGGTTTCTGGGGCTTTTTAAAAGCCTCGCGGAGGCGATTCAGTAATCCCATTTTTACACCTTCAAATATTTTAAGCAGGAGGGTTCTATCTCCAAATGATTTTATCGTGATCGCTTAAAACATAGGTGAGGTCGTTCCAGTGGTAACCCAACGGCTCGTGCAGATAAGAGAAGTTACGGAAAAAGATTTGTCTACCATCCTTAGCATAGAATATAAATGTTTCAAGGACCCGTACCCCCTTTCCTTACTCAACCGCCTGCGCGTGATGCATCCGGACGGTTTCTTGGTGGCTGAGGCAGATGGAAAAGTCGTGGGTTATGTGATAGTGGTGATCAAATGGGGGGCTACCGGTCACATTATGGCAATCGGCGTTGATCCCATTTACAGGAGACAGCAAATTGGCTCGACACTTATAAAGCATGCGATGGACCGCCTCAGGGCAAAAGGGGCAAAACTCGTGCGGCTAGAGGTCCGAAAAAGTAACATCGGAGCGCAGCAGTTTTACCTCAAGCTTGGATTCAATAGAATGGAAGAAATCCCCTACTACTACGAGGACGGTGAGACGGCTATAGCGATGGAGCGCTCTATTGAGGATTAGTTTGTTTCTGGTATCTCGCCCTTCTAAGGTCATCAAAGGTTAATATTCGCACGTTTTTTTGGCCGGACCCGACCCGGGAACGCATTCCAACCACGAAATTTATGCCCCTTTCGGCTGCAAGATCCGCTAACTCTTGAGTCACCACGCCGTCAAAGATCACAGCCTCCACGCCATCGGTTTTTTGAAGAATATTCCTGAGGTCTCTAACCTGCGTTTCTTTGATAGGTTCAAACTGTTTGTCTAAGAGTTGAGCTTTTAGTGTTCCGCGGAGTTTGCTCATATATTTTTCCAGTTGTTCGAGCTGAGTTCCGTCATTAATTTGGGCATGTTTTTGCTTTGATTCTGCGATTACCTGTTCGACGGGTAGTTTGTCCCGTAAAGCTTTAATTATCTCCTTTCGGGTCAGGTCTTCTACGCTGCGGCCCGCTGGAGGGCGAGCTACAAAGTCCACATCTGCCACTTGCAACAGCTCTTTTAGGATGAGGTCCCCCCCTCGGTCACTATCGAGAAACGCCGTCACCGTTTTATTTTTGCATAGTTCCACAACTGCAGTCGGCATGTTGGTACCTTCGACAGCGACGACGTTTCGAATACCCGCCCTAAGCAAGTTCAGAACATCTGCTCTACCTTCCACGACCACGATGGCATCGGACTCCTGAACCCCGGGTCCCGCAGGTAACCCCTTATATTCGTCGATTTCCTCCAGACGCACGGATTTCTTCACCCTTTCGGTTATCTCTTGTGTCTCAAGTGCGGTTTCTCCAAATTTATCCAAGAGCGCTTTGGCTCTTTCAATGACGAATTTTCGCTTCTCGTCGCGCACGTCCTCGATTCTTTCGACTTTTATTCTTGCTTCACAGGGGCCAACGCGATCTATAGTTTCGAGGGCCGCACCTATGATAGACGTTTCGATCCGATCAAGACTGGATGGCATGGTTATAGTACCGGACGATTTTCCTTGGTTTGAATTGATGTTTACGTTGATTCGTCCAATCCTGCCGGTTTTCAACAATTCGCGAAGATCTAAGTCTTCTCCTAGAAGCCCCTCAGTCTGTCCGAAAATCGCGCCCACGACATCTGGACGCTCCACCACGCCGTTTGCTTCTATTTTGGCGTGGATGAGATACTTGGTCGTACCAATATCTTCACGCATAGATAATACCTCCTTTTTGCCTAGCTTTTTGGCTACTAACTCTTGCAGATTCTTCCCTTCCAAGGGCAACACGCCCTATAGAAGCCAGAATGAGCCTGATGGTGATTCTGGCTTGATTCGATGATCAATTTTATTTATCCTGCTTCCACCTAAAAAGATGTTGTTTTTGTTATATTTACAACAATGAAACTAAGGTGGCGATAACCCCTGAACAAAGATTACCCCCAGAGTAGCAAGAACCCAGATCAGCACGCCAGCTATTACAACACCTGTTGCGATTGCCAGAGCCGCATATTTTCTGTTCAGTCCCGAGATATAAGCAATAAGTGATCCCGTATAAGCACCCGTGACCGGCAATGGGATGCCCACAAACAGCGTGAGCCCGACCAAGCTCAAATTTCGGTGTTTTTGCGCACGTCTTACAGACCATTTAAACATCCTTTCAACGAGCTTTGTCCTTCGGCGTATGGACGGGAGAATGAAATCCAGCAGAATAAATGCAATGGGGATTGCCAGCAGATTTAGCATGACGCAAACAACGAACGCAAATTCTGGGTTGTGGCCCGCCATAACGGAGAGGGGGATGGCGCCTCGCAGTTCTATGAAAGGAATTATTGAAACGAGAAAAACTAACCACTCGAGCAATACATGCACCTATAAGCGATATTACTTGAGGAATAAATCAGTATCCCCCAGGGCGCGCTTGTCGTAAGTCGCTTTAAAATTTAAATGATCGAGGATCCAGTAAAAAATCGTGTATTGATGAAATCGCTTAAAAGACCAGAAAAGTATGAGGCGCCGAGTTGGGATTATATTTACACTTTATGCATTCAAGTTGCAGATCAAGTAAAACACAGCGAGTATGAGCCGGATTTGATCGTTGCTGTCTCTCGTGGTGGGTGGGTCCCTGGCCGGGTCCTGTCGGATATCCTCAATTTGCCAAAAATCGCCACCATCAAGGTCGAGTACTACACGGACGTATACAAGACCCGTTCAAAGCCGGAGATAACACAGCCCCTCCCCATCGATGTCAGCGGAAAACGGGTGCTGCTGGTGGATGACATAGCCGATTCCGGACGTAGCCTTGAGCTTGTCAGGCAACATCTCTACGAACAAGGCGCGAAAGACGTGAAGATTTGCACGCTTTATCACAAGCCTTGGTCAACAGTGAAACCGGATTTCAACGCGCGGAAGACGAATGCATGGGTCTGTTTCCCCCATGAGATTTTTGAGACAATGAGGAA
>DTYD01000023.1 GCA_012962055.1 Hadesarchaea archaeon | reverse complement strand
GATCTCATCGAGCCCCGCCTGTTTCAATTTGTATAGCTGTTCTCGAGAAAGCTCGCCGCCGCAGTACATATGGATGTGATGACGCTTTCCAAATTCCCGTTTGAGCATTTTGATGTAACGCAGGGTGCGCCTTAAGCGAAGTGATGGATCACCGCCAGTTATACCCGTGCCCAAAGCGTCCATAAGTTTGGCCTCCCTTACGATGTCTTTAGCGGATCTTACAGGACGTTCGTTCGCGTGTGTCACATCAAGACCCCTCCTTTTTTCGGAGATGGGACAATAGTAGCAATCCTGTGCACACACACCAGTGAGAAACAACACGAGCTTTGCCCCCCCGATGCAGAGCTCACAGCCGCGCGGCATCTCCCCCACCAACAGAGAATTTGCCCGCGTCTTGATGACCCTGCACCGGCCGCTTTTCCTAACGAACCTCATGTACCCAGTATTCTCCCTTTTCGGTCGCTTCTTTTTTCCAAATCGGAACTTCTGTCTTTACCCTATCCATGATCTCGGGCAGAGCTTTGAAAACATCGGCGCGGTTTATCCCGGCCACCAAGACGTAAACCGCGTCCTCTCCCGGTCCAAGCTGATCGACAACGTGGTGTATCATCACCTGTTTTATACCCGACCGCGCCTCAATTTCACCCGCAATTTTTTGAAGTTTTTTCCACGCGTCCTCCGCTGACTCGTATGACAAGAATTTGACTTTCTCATCTTCACGCGACACCCCCCTCACTACACCTATAAAACAGCCGATGGCTCCCACTTCCCCCCCCGCACCTTCCCTCAACCGCCTCAACAGGGTTGGAAAGTCCACTTCTCCTTTTCGATGAATGCCGATGTCTGACATTGTCCCCCTCGCAAGTGCAAATAAGAAGTTTTTTCCTCGGCCTAAAAACTTGCAGGCGCCAATCTTTTTATGTATGCGTATAAAAGTAAGGTGGGGCTGATTCGGTGCCGGGCGTAAAGACTCAAATCCAAAACATCGTCCTCTCCGTGACCTACGAAGGGGTCGAGTTCAATTTGGAGCGACTGGCCAGATCTCTGGATGGAGCACGGTACGATCCGGAGGTCTTTCCGGGGATCGCTTACAAATCCATGGATCCGCCAGCTTCCTTTCTCATCTTCGCGTCCGGCAAGATGAACTGCGTTGGCGCTAAGAGTATGAACGACGCAAAACTGGCGATCAAGCGCTTAACAAACAAACTCAAAAAGAGCGGGGTGAAGATAAAATCCGAACCAAAAGTGCAAATTCAGAACATAGTCGCGTCTTTCGATTTCGGGCGCGAATTTGATCTAGAACGAATCGCGCGGAGTTTTGAAAACACGGAGTACGAGCCCGAGGTGTTCCCGGGTCTCGTGTTCAGATTGGAAGAACCAAAAACAGTCGTGTTGCTTTTCGTCTCGGGAAAGGGAGTCTGCGCCGGTGCCAAGAGCATGGCCGACATCAAGAAAGCTGCCCTCGCGATAACCAAACTGTTAAAGCAGCGGTAAAACCCGCTCTCGGAATTTTTAACTTCACGCTGCGATGAGAACTAATCGATAACATGTCCAAAACCGTCATAGTTCGTTACGGGGAGCTGGCCCTGAAAAGCGATCCGGTCCGCAGGCGTTTTGAGCGGTGCCTTGTGTCCGCAATAAAACTGGCCCTAGACGGTTCGACGTATTCCCTCGGGAGAGAAAGAGGAAGGATATTTGTCGAGACGAGATCTCCGAAGCGGGTGGGCGAACGCCTATCGGTAATTCCGGGAGTAGTGTCGGTCAGCGTTGCCACCAGGGTTCCGGCCAACATGGACGAAATCCGCACATCTGCACTGGGGGTTGCGAAAAAGGTCCTAGCTCCGGGTATGAGTTTCGCTGTCAGGACTTCGAGAATCGGAAAACACGACTTTAGAAGCAAAGATGTGAATGTGGAAGTCGGCTCAGATATTTTATCAAACATCAAAGGTGTTCACGTTGACCTGTCTTCTCCAGACCGCAAGATTTTCATAAAATTGCGCGGGCGGGATGCCTACCTGTTTACGGAGGTGGTACGGGGGGTCGGGGGGCTTCCCTTAGGCACCCAGGGTAAAGTCGTTGCGCTCTTCTCCGGAAACCGCAACGATGTCGCCGCGGCGTACCTGATGACGAAAAGGGGCAGCGTTGTTTTTCTGATTTACCCGGACCCACGCAATGCTGACAAACTGCCAAAAGTTTTGACCACCCCGGCCCGGAAGCTGGGAACCCTCAATCCGAGGTTGAAACTCTGGGTCCTGCCTTTTAAGGAAGTGTTGGATGTATTGAAAAAAACAACTTTGGATGGATACGCGTACTGCATCTACAAAAGAAGCGTTCTCAAAGCAGCCGATGCCGTGGCCGGGCGGGTTGGGGGAGAAGCGATCGTGACGGGCGATGACGCGAAACAAATCGCCACGCAGAAGCTGGTCAATCTCAGCGTGATGGATGAGGTTTGTGAGGCGCCAGTTTTAAGACCACTCGCTGGGTTCGGCGGGGTCGAAACCGAGGGGCTGGAATTCAGGGTGAAGCTACCCCCGAAGGCCAAAGAAATTTGCCCTTTTCCTCCCCCGAAAGACGTCATAAATTTGGAGAAGATACATGAACTAGAGGAGGACATGAAGGTTGGTGATCTAGTCAGGGGGGCTCTCCAGAAGGCAAGAATCATCAGGGTGAACAAATGGACATAGTCATCGAGCCGGCTGGCCAGCTATCCGGGGAGATTGAACTTCCTCCATCAAAACTTCATACACAGATAGCCTGCGCGCTGGCCATGTTATGCGAAGGCAAAAGCACCATAAAATCCCCGCTCCGCGTGAAGGACACCAATGTGATGTTGAAGGCTGCGGAAATTCTTGGCGCCACCGTGAAGCGGACACAGGAACGATGGGCTATATGGGGGGTCGGGAAAACCCCAAAACCGGCCCAAAACGTCATCGATGCTAAAAACTCCGGCACGGCCCTGAGTCTCCTTGTATCCATCGCAACCTTATCACCGACTCCAATCGTGATAAACGGGGACGCCCAACTGCGTTCGCGCCCCATGCCCGCGCTGATTCGGGTGCTTCGATGTCTGGGTGCAGATATCCACTCGACCAAACCGGATGACAGTCCCCCATTTGTTATTTTCGGTGGGGGGCTCGGCGGGGGGAAAGTGCGACTCAGCGAAGCCGAAACACGATGTATACCTGCCGTTTTTTTATCCGCACCTTGTGCAAAAAAGAAAGTTGAATGTTCGATCCCCGCTGACCCCAAGTTTCAACTTGAGCCAGCGCTCGAACTGATGAAAATCGCGCGCGCAAAAATGACGGAGCGCAAGAAGAAAATTTCCATCGTCAACCACCCGTACCGTCCATTCAATTACTCCGTGAGGCGGGAAGTGGCGAGGGCGGCGCCTTTCATCGCGGCAGCCGGTTTAACTGGCTCGGAACTCAAACTTCGGGACGGTAAAGATATTTCTTCGAGAGATGGCACATTTCTCCGGACACTCAAATCTTTTGGATTGAGGGTGAACTTCTCGAAGAAAAGTATCAACGTGGCGGGAGGACGTGGACTCCGGGCGGCACGGCTTGACCTGTCCTGGGCACCGGAACTTTTACCGTTGATGGCGGTCATCGCGTGTGGTGCCAAGGGGAGGACTGCCATCAGAAACGCGGAAGAGGCCAGATACATGAAATCTGACCGCATCTCGGCTACCGCACGGGAGCTGCGTCGAATGCGGGCAAAGGTCCTGGAACAAAAAGATGGGTTGATCATCCAAGGGCCCGCGAAACTCAGGGGATGCGAAGTCGACAGCCATGACGACTACGCCGTTACGGCCGCGCTGGCTGTAGCAGGTCTCGTGGCGGAGGGAAAAACCGTGATAAAAAACGGAGCTGACGCGCTTGGAACATCTTACTCCCGTTTCCTGTCGACTTTTCAAAGCATCGGGGGCGGGGTGAACTACCATTCTTAACGGCGCAAGATTTTAACTTCTGCATCCCGTGTTTAATACGGTGGGGGTAGGTTGAAGGGGCAGCTGAGCATCGAGTTCATGGTCGTGCTAACCGGCTTGCTCCTGATCGTGGCGACAGTGACGGTGCCTCTTTACGATCAAGCACGCGCTGACGCTGAAAAAATAACGGAGCTTGCAGACGCGGGGGGGGCCGCAAACACGATCGCGAATGCTCTCAACACGGTTTATGCTGGCGGCGTTGGGTCAAAGCAGACCGTCGAATACATGCTACCCGACGATGTCATCTCAATTTCTTTCGTCAGCGGTGCGGAAAATCGTTTGGACATCGAAATAAGGTTGAACTTCGAAACCGATAATGCGATACGCGTCGGCACGATTCTGCCGAACAGAACCGACGAAAACCGCGTGGTGGTCGACAACGAGAACTTCTCACTGGGCCACGGTCTTCACCGGATGACTTTCACGTACGAGTACCAAAACAATCTGAGGCTGATCGAAATCAAGGAGGCCTGAGGTGCGCGGTCAAGCAGCTGTGGAATACCTAATGATCTTTTCAACCGTGTTAGCGATCCTCGCAGCGGTCACGACCGGACAGATGATAAACCCCGTACAGGAAGCGGCGGGAGATGCCCTGTACCTCTCCCAGGCCAGATCCGCAGCCGATGCAATCGCGGGGGCCATCAACACCGTTTACGCGAACGGCAAGGGAGCTGTGAAAAGTATCAGCTTCCGCGTGGACAAAACATGGGGGCTGCAGCTCGACAATTCGGAAAACAGGATCAGGATAACAATCGAGACATCCACAGGTACCCAAAATGTCGAGGACAGCCTGCGGTACGGGGTCGATAACCATCACTCGCTCTCGAACATCTCCCCCGGCACCTACACTGTGATCGTGGAATGGTCAGCGAACGATAACATGCCAGAAAACGTGGACGGCAACTCGCTCGCAGATGACAAAATCTACATCTACATCAGGGCAGGAGGTGGCCAGCGATGAGAGATATCCGGGGATTTTTCTCCATAGATGCCATGTTCGCTCTTACGCTCATCCTCATCATCTCGACATCGTTCTTGAACCTTTACGGGGGGAGAAAGGCAGGGGTTGAGTTATCGGGTGCCAGGCTGGAGGCCAGGCTCGTGGGTGAGGGGCTGGCGGCGGCTATAAACACCGTCTATGCGAACGGATCTAATTTTGAACTGTACCTGGGTCTGCCTGAAAATATAGGCGGCTATTCTTACCGGATCGCTTTCGATAGCTTCACGAGACAAATCTCGGTCGAAAATTCGGCCTGGGGGACCACCAACGTCGGTGTCATCCCAAAAAATGTCCAGGATTTTGTGCTGGAATCAGGAGATCTGGACGACAGTATTCTGGTGTACTGGGACGATGACCAAATTAGGGTCGTGAGCGCGTGAAGGGCCAATCCAGTGCTGAGATGTTGATCCTGGTCGGAGCGATTCTGATAGCCTCATCGTCGATGGTGTACTTGGGCAGAAGCAGCAATGAATCCGCAGTCGTGATGCAAGCTGCACGGGACGGGGCCGAAAACGCTATCGCGGTGCTGGACTCTGGATACGGGTGCTCGATCGACATTCAGGAGGTCGGATTCTATGCAGGCATGATCACCGTGACCGTATCCGTTCGTGACCCTCCTGCGCTCGGCAATTTCGACAACCTGGTGAAGGAAAACATCAGGGTCAGCGCCCTCAGGTACATCCAGAGCGCGGTGGGCGGTTCGTTCCCAACCACGGCTGAGCCGGTCAGGACGGCATACTACACCTACGATGTAACGGTCGATGTTTTGGAGGTGACCAAATGAATCAGCGGGGGCAGGTATTCACCTTTGACATGTTTCTCGCCTTGGCTCTCACCGCGTTGATGGTGAGCTATTCGGGATTGGCGCTGGAACAGGCGCGCAGACAGACCGAAAGCTATGCCCTTCGCTATTCGCTGGAACAAACGGCGAACGACGCGACGGAGGTGCTGGTGAAAACACTCGGTACCCCTGAAAACTGGCAGGCGGATATCACGGGGCTCGAAACGCCCGGCCTGACGGAAGATGAGAGGGGAGAGCCGATCAAAAACACGCTCTCCATTGTAAAACTTGGGTGGCTCAGGGATTTACTGAGGTCTGATAACTGGTTTGCTCCACAAAACGAAAACGCGGTTGAGGCCGTCAAGGCCCTTTTCGACGGCTCCGAGAACTTCGAGATAAATGTGTACGATACAAGTGACGGGCTGAGATGGAGCGTGTGGCCCGGCTGGGACAGCGCGGGGGTGTCTGGATCTGAGAATTCCCTAGAAGTCGCGGTGGTCAAACGTCCCGTGGTGGTGAGGAGTGGAGCGGGGGTAAGGAGCGAAGCCAAAGGGCTCCAGCACCTGGTCGCGGGGCCCGGCGGTCAATATTACACCCTGGATTTCTCGGTGGAGCCGGGCGAACTCGACGTTTTCGATTGGTACGTG
>DTYD01000022.1 GCA_012962055.1 Hadesarchaea archaeon | reverse complement strand
GTGTGGATGACTCCTTTCGGCCTTCCGGTGGTTCCAGAAGTATAGAGCAGGAATAACGTATCCTCCGCATCCATTACTTCTGGTTCTGAGTTGGGATCAGCTTTTTCCATAAGTTCGTTCCACCAATAATCCCTCCCCTCCACAATGTTCACCTCATTGCCAGCACGCTTGACCACGATGACTTTTTCGACTTTGGTGTCTTTTATCCCGTCATCTGCGTTTGACTTGAGATTCACCACTTTCCCCCGCCTGTAGTAACCGTCTGCAGTAATGAGGATCTTTGCCTCTGCATCTTCAAGTCTCACCCTTAAGGAGTCACTACTGAAAGCGGAGAACACGACGCTGTGGGGGGCGCCTATTCTGGCGCACGCCAGTAGAGCTATCTGAACTTCGGGTATCAGAGGGAGGTAAATACCAACTCTATCGCCACGTTTTACACCGAGACTTTTGAGAACGTTGGCTAACTTGTTGACTTCTCGGTACAAGTCATTATACGTAAGTACGCGAACTGGCTCATCCGGAGGTTCCGGCACCCAGATTATCGCTTTTTTGTCACCTTTACCGGATTTCACGTGACGATCTACAGCGTTGTAGCACGCGTTTAGTTTCCCGCCTAAAAACCATTTGATGTAAGGAGGGTCCCAGCGGTAGGCCTCGTCCCATTTTTTGTACCATTCTAAACCTTCCGCAGCGCGCTCTTCCCAGAACTTTACGGGGTCTTTTGCGGCCTTTTCATAGATGGTTTCATCGCTTACCCAAGCCCTTTTCTTGAGATCCTCAGATGGCCAAAATACATCCTTTTCCTTCTTGTCCTCAACAACCCATTTAGTTGATTTCATGATTTCACCACGATTCTTGGAGTTTTTGTCTTGAACCTATTTAAGTTTTCTTGAGTTTTGTCAGGTAATCACTTCCCGGGAAAGAAACGTTTTTTAAGTTCTCCTTTCATGTCATTTATCCATGGGAATTCTTTAGTATACGGTTCCAGATCTTTATCGACCGCATACCAAAGTTCATTCAGTTCGGGTGACCAATTACCTCGTTCGCGATACTTGACCGCTTGCACAAGTATGGAAAGGTAGTCAGCAGTGTGTACAAGCTTGGATTCAAGGGTACGTTTTTCAACGTATTCTCGCCATAACCTTACATATCTTTCTTTTTGTGGAAGATCGCCCAGCAATTCAGTTAGGGCATTTTGCTCTATTCGTTTTTTTGCCTCTTTAGATTCTAAATGTTTGAGCGCAGGGTAAGGGTAATCGCCAATAAGTGCCTCGGCCCAATCGTGCACCACCGCCATACTGAGGGCCAATTCCTTGTTTATCTTTATCCTCCGATGTTCGAGTTCGTCTGCAAGCATCAATGTCATCGTAACCACATCGAAAATATGTTGAGCAACATCTTCGGATTCCTCAAGCGACACATTACATAGAAGCCAGCCCGTACGTGGGATACGCTTGAGATTGTTAAGACGATTAAACAGTTCTTGCAATTTCACTCAGACCACCTTAAGAATGTTTTTCACGTTGTCAGCGAATTTTGTTTTCAACAGTTTTTTAGGGTTACTGATACATCCCTCAAGATTGTAATCAAAACTCACGTACCCAAGATATTTAATGTCAAGCCCTTTAGCTAGTTCTTCAGTGAGTTTTGTCTTGGTGATACGCATGTTTTCCACTATCCCCAATACCGGAACTCTTATCTCTAAAAGCAATTTTACCAGCCTTGACATCGTTTTTAACGCCAGATTGCTGGGTGTGGTTACAATGAGGAATTCGCCCTTTTTCATCAAACGAATAACGTCCAGAATTTCTTCACCCATCCCGGGGGGAGCATCAACGATTAGATAATCAGTCCGCCCCCACTTGGTTATGGCCAGCAATTCCGTGAAGACGTTGGAGATCTCCGTACCCCTCAGCGGGAGAGGCTTTTCGCCGACGTAGTAAACTACCGACATTAACTTTATCCCATGGATTTCTGGCGGAATTATGCCCTCCCCCTCCGTTGGCATCACACCTTTCGCATCCAAGATGGTGTGACATGAGGGCCCGTGAAAATCCAAGTCCAGCAAACCTACGCTGTGCCCGCGTTTCGAAAGCACGAGGGAAAGTGTTGTGGCTATTAAACTTTTGCCTACCCCACCTTTCCCACCGACTACTACGATGACCCTTTTGATATCTTTTAACCTTTTATTGATTGTCGCCAAACGCGGATCCGGTACCGTTACTTTAAAATTTTTATATGTTCGACCCATATCCCTCGTCCCCTCGTAACCGCAAAATCCGGACTGCCGCATCGTGGACAGCGGATGAACGTATGAGCCAACTCGGGGATGAAGTGTATGGCTTCAGACTCCTCTCTTCCAAGCGCATTTGTTGTGTTGGTCAAATTCCATTCAAGCTCGCAAGTTCTGCATTTAAAATATGCTTCCTCATTTTTCAGCTTAATTTTGGTCTTTTCTAGTGGAGTATGCTTAACGAGTTCTCGAAAAGCCGTGGTAAATATGTTTTCGTCAATTTGTTGCAGGCAACCTATTTTTATCTCCGCTTCAGTGATCTCCTTAGCGTCTTTTTTCTTCGCCACGGTAAGAATAGTTGAGATCACTCCTTCGGCCAGAGCCCACTCATGCACGAAAATCGCCCTTGGCAACGCTCATCACTTGACCACTACTAATTTTGCTTGCTTGACACCTCGCAGCGCCCCCAGCCGATCGACAAGTTTGCAGATCTCCCCTGCCGACCCTCTGACAACCGATGTCTCCAGACAGTTCTTGGCGTCTATGTGCACATGCTGAACCGTGCTCATGATCCCCCGGCTGGAGTGCTGTATATCTATTAAAGTATCGGTCAGCCCCCGAACATCGTGTTCATATACAAGCACCATCACACCGATAATTTCACCTTTGAGTTCGTGACGCCACTTGTAACTTGCTAGAAAATCTCGTAAAGCATCACGGATGGCTTCCGATCTGTTTGAGTAATTCTGAGCTTTGAGCGAGCGGTCGAGCTCATCCAGCAACTCCTGAGGCAGTGTCAAGCTCACACGTGTAATTTTTACCATTTGCTCCACGGCGAATTTTCTCATTAGGCATTTTCAAGTTTTCTATTTTTGCCTGTGTCGCACTCTTTCCATCAAAGCTCCGACAATCAGTGGAAGCAATATGGTAGCATCGCCCTCGACTGTTACATACCTCGCCTTTTCTTTT
>DTYD01000021.1 GCA_012962055.1 Hadesarchaea archaeon | reverse complement strand
TGCGTTTGAATCGGACTAGTGTAGTATTGAAAGTCTGTTCGTCCCCGGTTCTCGGCGGCGGAAGGCATTTGTTTGAATCGGACTAGTGTAGTATTGAAATCGTGGAACAACTTGTTACCAAATTCACCATCTAACACGCTTGTCATCTTGCAGAACCGGAACCAACGAACGCGGGGATGCAACTGGTTTAATATTCCCGGATGCCAAGTAATTGCAGATAACATGACGCGGGTTGTGGTGACCGTAGTGGGGGAAGACAGGGTTGGCATAGTTGCGGCAATTTCGAACGCCATCGCGAATGTGGGCGCTAACATCGAGGATCTCACCTCTTCAAGGTTAGACGACAAATTCGTGATGCTGGTAGTTTGTGACGTGAAGGGGAAAAGTTTTGATGAGCTGAAGCGGGCGGTCACCTCGGCCGGGAAGAGGGTCGGGATGAGCGTCGTAGTGCAGAGAGAAGAGATATTTAAGGCCATGCACCGTGTGTGAGGTTGTCATTTGAAGTTCGCCAGTGAGGAGATACTGGAAACCTTCAAGATGCTTCACGCGGAGAGCCTCGACGTGAGAACCGTGACCCTGGGGATAGACCTCATGGACTGTACCGGTGGCAGCGCCAGGGAAACCGCTGCGAACATCGGCAAGAGGATCCGCAAAATCGCGTCGAAATTCTCTGGAACCGTCGACGAGGTATCCAACGAGTTCGGGGTACCGGTTACCCACAAAAGGATCGCCGTGACTCCGATATCGCTCCTGCTGGCGGGTTCCCCGACCATAAGAGCCGCCATCAGGATTGGCCGCACTCTCGACGACTCCGCAAAGGAGGTTGGGGCAGACCTGATCGGTGGTTTTGCCGCCCTCGTTGAAAAGAGTATCACGAGGGCCGACGCCGTCCTAATGGACGCCATCCCGACTGTCCTCAGCAAAACCACGCGGGTCTGCTCCTGCGTGAACGTCGCAAGCACAAGAGCGGGGATAAACGTGGACGCAATAAACGTCATGGCGAAGAAGATCAAAGAAACGGCGCAGCTGACGAGAGATCAGGACGGAGTCGGCTGCGCCAAACTGGTCGTGTTTTGCAACGCCCCTGGAGACAACCCGTTCATGGCCGGGGCGTTTCACGGCGTGGAGGAGGGCGAAGTCACCGTGAACATCGGCATAAGCGGTCCAAGCGTGATAAGGGCTGCCGTGGAGGGCTACGAGGGTAGCATCGATGAGCTGAGCGACCGCATAAAACGTGCCGCATTCAAGATGACCAGGGCGGGGAAGCTGATCGGAGAGGAGGTGGCCAAGAGGCTCGGTCTGAAGTTCGGCATAGTTGACACATCGATTGCGCCGACGACAGCGAAGGGAGACAGCATCGCAGAAGTAATCGAGCGAATGGGAATCGAACGATGCGGAGCTCCCGGCACGACCGCCGCCGTGGCGATGCTCGTCGACAGCGTCAAAAAAGGAGGGATGATGGCCTGCACAAGGGTCGGGGGTCTGAGCGGCACCTTTATCCCCGTGAGCGAGGACTCGAAGATGAATCTCAGGGTGAAAGAGGGCACGATGAGCATCCAGAAGTTAGAGGCCCTCACCAGCGTCTGTTCGGTAGGACTGGACATGATCTGCATCCCGGGCGAAACCGACGAGTCGATAATCGCCGGTATGATAGCCGACGAAGCGGCGATAGGTGTGGCCAACGACAAGGCAACGGCCGTGAGGGTAATTCCCGTCCCCGGAAAAAAAGCCGGGCAAACTGTGGATTTCGGCGGGCTTCTCGGAAAGGGGACGGTCGTAAAACTCGCGAAGTGGAAACCGACCAAATTCTTGGCTAGGGGAGGACATATAAGCAGGATGACGGGAAGCGCTAAAAACTAACCCTATATGTGACTGATGGCGATACATCTGATGATATCGCTGACATCCTCGCAAAAATCAGCCACGTTTTCCATATTGTCGGTCATTTCCTTCAAAACCAGAGAAACTCCTATGTCGTTGATTTTCCGGTACCAAGCCAACAGCTCCGGGGTCAACTGTTCGGCCCGTAAATCGTCTATTTTTTCCTCCAGCTTCTCCACCTCATGAGAAAGTACTACCGCTGTTTTCGAATCTTTGGTTAGTGCCACGAATGCCTCGTAGGTCTTGTTTCCTATATGTACAAGATCCTCGGAGAAAATTCTTAATGTCTCTCTCAACTTTGTATGAAGTTTCTTTGGATCGAGATAATTCAGTTTTCTTGCGGCCGCTTTAGCGTTTGCAGCGATCTCATCTGCAGTCATCGTGAGTCTAATTATTTCATCGCGATGGATCGGATGGAATATCCCTGCCGAGAGTTCTTCCAGAATTTTGCGTTTGAACTCGTCAGCCGCACGTTCACTTTTGAAAACTTCTTCAAACCCTTGGTCAACTTTTTTTCGGTCTGGATCACAAAAACCTTGGATCACTTTGTTCATCCCAACCACGGTGTCGACCACTTTTTTCATGTGCTCGTCGCAGATCTCGAGAATTTTTTTCTCTCTAGCCTCGCCCAGCCAAAGAAGTGGACCTTTCGCGCTCATGCTACCACGATCACCTGACTAAATAACCAAAATAGAGTCATACTTATTAAGGCTACGGCGGGGATGGTCAGGGCCCAGAAAACCATTATCTTACCGGTAGTTGCTTTGCTTACGCCCCTGAGACCCCCCATCGCCAGGCCCACGCCTATGATGGAACCTATGCTACTATGGGTTGTGGAGATCGGCAGGCCGAATCCTATTAGGTAAACCGGGATGATCGTGAAAAGGAAAACGGTGAGAGCATTTGAGTACTCAGCCGCAGCCCCGCTCAGCGGATTCAAACGTGTTACTTTATAAGCCGAAGTCATGATCACTCTGCGCCCCCAAGTAAATCCGCCGATAGCTATCCCGGCAGCTCCGAGAAGGGCAAGTAAAAACATGACCTCCGTCGTAGTCATTCCCCCTAACATTTGAGTAGGTGTGGCGAAAACTGCAGTTGCATTTGCCATATCATTGGCTCCAAAAGCGAAGGCGGAGAAAACAAGGGCAATTATGAGAAGGTAAGATACGGCGTGGACGACCTCGATTTTTCCGTACATTTTTTTAAAAGTGTAACCAGTTCCAATGGTGAGGGTCAACGACACCAGAGAACCCCAAACAAGAGTTTCAATTACGCTCCAGTGTAACGTCTTGCTGAAAATCGTGAACGAGGTGCCAAAAGAAAGCAAATAAATAAGTGAATAGATTAACAGTGCGATCTGTTGGGTACTTTTGGTTCTTTGAAAGTAACCACGGAAAAAGTAGTACAAACCACTTGCTAAAAGAAGTGAGAGCATCGGTGAGATGATAATACTGAGGACGACCACGTTGAACTTGCCCCAATTTATAAACTGAGGCATGGCAACGAGGCCAAAACCCAACACCCCTCCAATCGTAGAATGGGTGGTGGACACCGGCATCCCCCTCCAAGTGCTGAATACTACCCACAAAACGGCCGAGAGGACCGCGGTGAAACTCCCCACCACGATCATCCCTATAACTTGGCTCTCATCCATGCCGAGAGTTTGAGTTAGCTGGGTTATATTGTCTCTCGCGATCAAGCCTCGATCTACTGTTTTCATTACAAACGGTCCTAACAAAATGCCCCCCAAAGCTGCAAATATTGCGAAGAGAATAATTGCCTTTTTCATTGAAATTGTGCCGGCTCCCACGGCGCACTCGGTCGGGTTTGCGGCGTCGTTCATCCCCAGAGCCAGAGCCATGAAAAAAGAAAGGAGGATGCCAATCCCGTATACGAGCAGTTCGATCATGTTGACCCATCCAACTTCAAACACTCTCATAAACCAGATATATATTTTTTTCGTAATGCACTATAGTCATATATATAGAGAAACATAAGATATAGTGTTGGAGATGGGAAAAATGGAAACTAGGAAAGTCCAAGTTACGGGGGGATCTTCGTACATCGTTACTCTTCCGAAAAACTGGGTGAAATCGGTAAACCTAAAGAAAAATGACCCACTGGGGCTGATCATCAATCCAGATGGGACACTTTTCATCACCCCCAATATCACAGACGAACATACGCAGAAAACAAAAGAATTTGATATCGAAATCGTGAACGAACCCTCATATCTATTTCGATGCCTGATCGGATCATATATCGCGGGAGATACCACTATTAAAATCAAGTCCTCCGGGAAAATGCCCTCATTTGCGGGAATGATCGCCAGAAAATTTACCCGGGCAACGATAGGTCAAGAAGTTGTTGAAGAAACTGACAGGCTAATAACCATAAAAGAT
>DTYD01000020.1 GCA_012962055.1 Hadesarchaea archaeon | reverse complement strand
CGAAAGAAATATACCGCGCATGAACCGACTTTCAGGTGGCGAAAGCCAGACGATCCCCGGGCTATACGTCTGGGGTGGGGGCTCGACTGGAACCGACCAGTCAGCGGTGGCCGAGCCCATGAGCGCCCGCGAAACGGAGACCGCTCCGTTGGACCCCTGTAGAGAAAGCCGGGCTCAAGCGGTCAGAGTGGAAAGTGCGCAACCTCGCGAGCTTCCGGTAGCGTTGGGCGAACCTGCGCCCCGGTGACGGGCGTGGCACATCGAAAAGGTGGAAGCCCCTCGCGAAAGCGAGGGAAGGAGGCCACACCAAACCCGGCTAAAAACTCATTTAGGGCCCGTGGTCTAGATGGTTATGGGGGGAAAGTAAAGAGCTTTCCTCTAACAAACGTCACCCTGACACGGTGAAGATCCCGAGTTCGAATCTCGGCGGGCCCACCATCTATTTTTGCTTTCAATTGTAGTCTTACGCGATGAAGCTGATTATCGCCCCCAAAGATCCGGCTGCAAAAAACATCGCTACTCGCTTGTTAGAGTTTTACGATTTTGAAAAGTTTCATGATATACCGGGTTCTTACATATGTGGTCAGGTGATGTTGATTCATGCAGCGGGTGAGGCAACTCAGCTGACTTCCATACCAATTACCGCTGACGAAGTCATGGTGGCATCTAGACACATCAGCAGGTCTGGCGAACCGTCACTCACCGTACACGTACCGGGGGAACCTGAAAAGCGTGAACTGGGGATAGCTTCCCCTTCAACTGTCAAGTCAGCCCTTCGAGCGTTGGTCATAACACGTGATGAAATGGAACTCCCTTATGAGGTTTCCCTCGAAGCTACCCACCACGGTCCGACAAAACTCGAAGTCCCAGTCACTTTTGTTGAGATAGGCAGCACCCCAAACGAATGGCAAAATAAGAAAGCTGGTGAGGCCGCGGCGCAGGCGATCATGGCAGCAGCAACTTCGTCATTGAAGTGCACAAATGCGGTGGGCTTCGGGGGTCCGCACTATGCGCCCCGTCATACGGAGATCACTCTTCGCACTGAGGTTGGGGTGGGACATATCCTCCCGAAGTACTCACCCCTTGACGAAATGCTCGTCGAACGTGCGGTTTCATACACATACCAGGGCGTGAAATTATTTGTGTTGGACTGGAAAGGAATGAGTAAGGAACAACGAATGATTTGTCAGCGGGTCACTACCAGACTTGGAATTAAACTTGTGCGTGCCGGACAAATTTTGAACGGGCTGTAAAGTAAGGTTCCCAAGTTAACACTCACGGCCAAATCACAAGCTTTCGACCACTCAGCTATCACATCTCTGCCCCTGACTGATAATTGAAACTCCATTGATCGGTGGTCGTTGCCTTCTCCGCCGACAAAATCACACTTTCACCGGCCGGTGAATCTAGCACCAGCTAACGATGGCGGCTGAGTTCGCTCACGGAGGTTGGAGTTGTCAGAACGACGCCGTGAAGTCTCGCGGGTTGGGTGTTTATTCCACGATGAAACCTGTGTCTGTTGTACCACTTTCTGTACTTCCGAATATTGCCAAACTAATTCAGGAGACTTTCAGCAAATTGAGGAATCCCTCGACGAGGTTTCTGGTGGTCCGTTCGACCTTTCCCCTGTCCTGTGGGTAATACGGGTGTGCGAACAGGGGTTCGACGCTGTTGTCTCCGCACCGTTGCTTCCGTTTCTCCTTGAACTGACCACTGCTGTCCGTAAGGATCTTCTCGGGCTTCCGTGGCAACTTCTTCAAAAGCCCGATGATCTCATCGGTGGTCGGCTCATGATCGAACCTCTCGCAGACGAGCATGTAGCGGCTATAATCGTCAACGCAGACAGGAAACCAGTATTTCCGGCCCCCAACCATGAACGGCCCCTTGATGTCCAGCTGCCAAAGCTCGTCTTCCCACTTCCCTGAAAAACTTCCATGCCTTCTGCTCCCTTTCGTAGCCGTTGAGACCGTAGCGCTTCAAAACCCCATTTATCGCGGTCCGCAAAAGACGGACTCCTTGGACGTACGTGCTAAGCTTCTCCCTCATGAACTCCGGGAGGTTGACCAGCGCCTGCTGTATCCGCGCGGTTCTCCACCGGAACCTAAGTCTCAACTTGACGATCGAAAGCTCGACTTTCTTGGCTATTTTGTCTTTCTTCGGCCGTCTCGGCAGATCTCAAGCTTTCCCGCCCCAGGTGCTTGACCCGCTTGCACCACTTCCAGACTGTGACCCTGCTCACCCCGAAGATCTTTGCTACTACCTTTTTACTCAGCCCCTTCCTAACCATATTGATCATCTGGCGGCGTTGCTCGGGCTTGAGTCTGATTGAATCATCTCCGGTCTTGCAGCCTCCGCCGGATGGTCCCGGCTTATAATGATGGGAATGTTGGCCTGAAATGGTGGAGAGCGTTAAGTTAGAAAGTTTACTTTACACGGGGAAAAGGTTTAAATCAACTCTAAAGAAATTCACCAACAAGGCGACGGAAGGGGATTTGATTGAGAAAGGCTGAAAATGCCGTATTTAGTCCAGAGACGGGTTTTGCATTGACGAAACTTGGGCTCGAAGCACCGAGAGTTGAGATACCTCCCCCAAAGGTGCCAACTGATAATGAGCTTGAGCAAGTCCTACAGCAGGCAAAGGCTAGGATAATCGTGGTTGGTTGTGGGGGTGCCGGTGGTAACACAATTTCTCGTATAATGTCTGCAGGTATACAAGGTGGTGAGACGATAGCGATCAACACGGATGCGCAAGACCTTCTTTACACGACCGCAAATAGAAAGATCCTGATCGGCAGGGACATCACAGGTGGGTTGGGCGCTGGCAATGATCCCGAGAAAGGGGAAAACGCAGCTAGAGATGACGAAGCAGTGGTAAAGGACAACATCTACGGTATGGATTTGGTTTTCGTGACGTGCGGTCTGGGCGGGGGAACCGGAACCGGAGCGTCTCCAGTTGTGGCTGAGATAGCGAAAAAACTCGGCGCGTTGACGGTCGGCGTTGTTACATTGCCATTTGTAGTGGAGGGAACTAGGCGCAGACATAATGCGGAACGAGGACTTGAACGTCTCCGATCGGTGGCAGATACAGTAATAGTAATACCGAACGATAAATTGCTCCAGCTCGCCCCAGATCTACCGATAGGTGCTGCATTCAAAGTTTCCGATCAACTGCTGATGGATGCGATAAGGGGGATAACCGAGATGATAACCAAGCCCGGGCTGGTCAACTTGGACTTCGCAGATGTACGTACAGTACTCCAGAACGGAGGGGTTGCCATGATCGGGATCGGGGAATCGGACACATCCAACCGTGCTGAAGAGGCTGTGGATGAGGCCCTCAATAGCCCGTTATTGAATGTGGACATCACTGGTGCCAGGGGTGCCATCGTCAATGTCACGGGTAGCCGGGACATGACTCTTGAAGAAGTACAAAAGATGGTCGCCCGCGTGTCCGAGGCTCTCGACACAGAAGCCAACATCATATGGGGTGCGCAGGTGTCTGATAACATGAAGAACACGGTGCGGGTCATGGTGGTCATTTCAGGGGTCCACTCCCCCTATGTGTTGGGTCCCGGGGAAAGCCCCCGTAAAAAGGGAGAGCCAATTGACCTTGGATTGGAGTCTCTGTGACTCCACCCCCCGCTTTCGCAAGAGGGTTTCCCGGCAGTGAAGAATTTACCGAGGTTCCTTTATGACACGGGATGAGAGGCGAACTTTTATATGAGAAATGAGGTGATATGGCATTGTCAACCTGTAGGCATGGAGTAGTGACGCCTCTCGCTTCCAGCAGCTTTGCGTCACGTAAAGTAGATGGGGATCGCTGGAAGAACACGGCAGGCACGGGACGGGTCAAGCCCAACCGGGGTCGCTCAGTCAGGGACTTCGGATTCACGTCTGCGGAGACGCCAGCAGGTCGTCAGGTAAGCAGGAAGCTTCCTGCGAAAGCCCTGGGGTAGTTCACATGAGGAAGTTCCTTCAGAATTGCAGGCGCACGTTACAAATAGCGAAAAAGCCAGAAAAAGATGAATATTTACAGGTAGCCAAGATCACAGGTCTAGGTATTTTACTTATAGGATTTGTTGGTTTCATTATAATGTTCGCCGGCTATATCATCCAGGGAAATGTTTGAGGTGGATTCAGTTGGAGGAGGTGCAAAAACCAGAAATCTTCGCGATTCGGACCACGATAGGACAAGAGAAAAACGCAGCTGATATGATTGTGACGAGGGCCGATACCTTTCAGTTGCCAATAAAGACGGTTTTGGCCCCCCCGGGGATAAGAGGCTACGTGTTTGTCGAAGCAATTGGAAAATCGGGTGTGGAGCAAGCACGGGTTGGGATAAAGCACGCGAAAGGTATGGCCGGGGGACAGATTCCGATAGAGCAAATAGAGCAGTTCTTGGTCCCGAAGCCCTCAATCACCGGCATGGAGATAGGTGACATTGTGGAGATGGTTTCTGGGCCGTTTCGGGGGGAGCGCGCGAGAATAATAAAGCTGGACGAAGGGAAAGAAGAACTGACGGTTGAGCTCTTTGAGGCGACTGTCCCGATCCCTGTGACGGTCCGGGGCGACGCGGTTAAAGTCATCCAGAAAAAGGAGGAGATAAAGTGAAAGCAATAGATGTTAGGCCAGATATGCGACGCATTGATTTGGAATTGAAAGTTGTAGAATTGGAGGAACCACGTACCTATGTTCGTAGAGATGGGAGGGAAGGTAAAGTGACGACAGCTATAGCTGAGGACGATACAGGCAACATAAAAATCTCGTTATGGGATGCCGATATCGATCGTGTTAAAGTTGGGGACCGGATCAAGATCACCAACGGTTACGCAAGACTTTTCCGTAACGAGGTCCACGTCAGTGCAGGCATTTATGGCAAGCTTGAGGTTTTGGGTCAGTAGGCTCTACCGTAGCTCTTTTTAGCATTTATCGCCTACCTTTGAGGGAATTCGTACACCATATATTGAGGCGACTGAGGTGAAATCAAGGGTCAAAGTTCTGGTAGAAGGAGGAAAGGCGTCTGCTGGACCACCTTTAGGACCAGCTCTCGGTCCACTTGGAGTTAACGTTGGGCAGGTTGTTGCAAAGATTAACGAAAAGACAGCCTCTTTTTCGGGCATGAAGGTTCCCGTTACTGTGGTGGTGGATAAAAACAAACAGTTCGAAATTGAAATCGGTTCACCCCCGGTTTCTGCTCTCATCAAAAAAGAACTAGGACTTGAAAAGGGAGCGAAGACTTCAGGCACTGAAGTTGTTGGGAACCTTACTCTCTCTCAGGTGCTCAATATCGCTAAGATGAAGTCTGGGACCACCATCGCCAAGAACCTCAAGGCCGCTGTGATGGAGGTTCTCGGGACATGTCTCAGTCTCGGAGCTACAATAAATGGCAAGGATGCTCATGAGGTACAGAAAGAGATCGTAGAAGGAAAACATGATGGGGAGTTGAGGGTGGATGCAGGTAACAGTTGAGAAGTTGACGACGGCGCTCAAACAAGTGCGTGAAGTGAGTCCCAAGCGCAAATTTGTGCAGAGCATCGACATGTCAATCGTTCTGGGGGGCATCGATCCAAAAAAACCGGAGGGACGCATCACAGAGGATATCGTGTTGCCCAATCAATTCGGAGAGCCCAAAAAAGTTTTGGTCTTCGCT
>DTYD01000019.1 GCA_012962055.1 Hadesarchaea archaeon | reverse complement strand
CGCCAACCACTACAGGGGGCCTTCCACTTTTTCCCTCGCAGCTGGCTCTTGCCCCGAGTTTTTCGAGAGCTTCGATCAGCGGCCCCATTGGACGTTTTAAAACGGATTCGTCCCCGGTTAAACGTACCGGTTCGGTGGAGAGGGCGGCTATCGCGCTCATCAAACGGATCGTAGTACCTGAGTTTTGAGCGTCAATCACGTTAACGCGGGGCCTGAGCTCGCCTCCGGTGCCGCGAACCAGCCAAATGTCGTCTTCTTGACTGACCTCTGCGCCCATCGCCCGTACGGCCTCGATCGTCGCCTTGGTATCGAAACTCAACAATGGATTTACGATCTTACTCTCACCGCGGGCCAGCGCCGCTATCATGAACGTCCGATGGGTGTACGACTTGGATGGAGGGGCCGTAACCTCTCCGGAAAGCTTTGAAGGTCTGACTTTCAACTGTGCCATGAAACTCCCGCTACACCATCTCCGAAAGCTTTATTATATGGTTTGGCACGAGGGGTGCCAACGTGGTGGAGGGCATGGCAAACCTAGAGAGCTGCAGGAGCAGGAATTGCTTTTATCGCCATAGTAACCATACACAGATTCCAGACCATCCACCCTCTCCCACACTTTTTAATGGGAAGACAACATATCACAAAAGGAGGTGGCGTGGTTGTCTGAAGTTGGTAAACGCATCAGGCTTGAGCGAATAATCAACCGCAGGACGAGGCGGACGGTTATAGTACCGATGGACCATGGACTTTCGATGGGCCCGATCGCTGGCCTCGAGGATATGGCGGCCATCATCAACAGGGTGGCAAACGGCGGTGCAAATGCGGTCGTGTTGCACAAGGGCATCGTGCGGGCCGGGCACCGCGGGTACGGAAAGGATGTAGGACTGATAATTCACCTCTCCGGGAGTACTTCCTTGAGTCCCGACCCGAATTGCAAGGTCCCGGTGGCCAGCGTCGAAGAGGCGATATCTCTGGGTGCGGACGCCGTTTCTGTGCACGTCAATGTGGGCGCGGCGAATGAGTCAGAGCAGTTGCAGAACTTGGGAGATACAGCAGAGACATGTGCTGTATGGGGCATGCCCTTATTCGCTATGATGTACATCCGTGGCGCAAAAATAAAGAACCAGCACGACCCTACACTCGTGGCGCACGCAGCCAGGGTTGGGGCAGAGCTAGGCGCGGACATCATAAAAACCGTCTACACCGGCAGTATCAGCTCCTTCCGTAAGATCGTCAGGGGGTGCCCGGTACCCATCGTGATAGCCGGTGGTCCGAAGATGACGACAGCCCGTGATGTGTTCGAGATTGCATCGAATGCCATGGAAGCCGGAGCGATCGGAATTTCTATCGGCCGTAACATCTTCCAGCACAAAAACCCGAACGCAATGGTCAGGGCTCTTGCCAAAGTGGTACACGAAAATGCCTCGGTCGAAAAAGCGATGCGCGAACTGAAAAGGTGAGCCCCTGCCTAAATTAGTGTGGGTCAAGGCAAATTGGGACGAATCTTGGGAACGCCGAAAACCGTTCGTGTCGGCCGCGATCGACGCCGGTGCCGATGCGGTAATTGTGAAGCCCGATGAAGTCCAAAAGGTTCTCAAGCTGGGCTCCATTTTGGTCGTGGCGGAAGCTCCGGCTCCGGGAGTGAGCGTAACCGTGTTGACCGTCGAAAAGTCGAACGTGGACAGAATAATCCGAGAAGCCAAAAAACTGAGCGACCATGGGAAAAAGGTCGCTGCCAGTGTGGAAGTTTCTAGCAAGGAACTCGAACGTGCCGCCGTTAAAATCGGAAAATCCGTGGATTACCTCATCGCAGTGACCCCTGACTGGAAAGTGATTCCCCTTGAAAACATGGTCGCGGAACTCCAAGGTTCCGATGTTGGGGTGCTGGCAGGCGTCAAAGATGCGGGCGAAGCCAAACTCGCTGTGGAAACTCTGGAAATTGGAACTGCAGGCGTCCTACTTGACCCCAGGGAGCGTGGGGCGGATGAAATTAAAAAAGTGTGTGAGTCCTTTAAACAACTGGCCGCTGATCAGCTGAAACTGGTGCCGGCCAAGGTGAAAACCGTTCGACCTGTTGGGTCTGGGGATCGAGCCTGTGTCGACACCACTTCTTTGATGACGGTTGGTGAAGGAATGCTTGTCGGTAGCCAAGCGGGAGGTCTGTTCCTCGTGCACTCAGAAACACTCCCCAGCGAATTTGTGGAACCCCGTCCATTCCGCGTGAATGCTGGAGCGGTGCACGCTTACGTCCGCTTACCTGGAGGAAAAACCAAATACATCTCTGAACTTGGAGCCGGTGACGAGGTGTTGGTCGTCGATGCGCAGGGGAAAGCACGGGTATGTGTAATCGGACGGATAAAGATAGAAAGGCGCCCCCTCCTACTGGTCGAGGCAGAGCGGGAGGGTGAGGTCTACAAAACACTTCTGCAAAACGCCGAGACAATCAATCTCGTGAAAAAAGATGGAAAGCCTATCTCCGTGGCTAAGCTTAAACCCGGAGACGAGGTTCTATTGCTCACTGAACGGGCTGGACGGCATTTCGGAGTCAAAGTCGAAGAGAGCCTAGTGGAGAGATAACCGGCGAGGGGGCCCGCTTTTGAAATTACTCAAAATAGGAAAACACAAACTTAAGACCCCTGCAGTTTGTGGATCTGTAATCGGCAGGACTTTGAATGAAATAAAATCAGGAATGGATCGGGCAGTGAAGGGTGGCACCGACTTAGTAGAACTGAGGATAGATGGACTACGTGACCGGGCAGGGTGGAAAAAGTTGCTGTCCGGAAGGATACCTGTTGTCCTCACCAACCGTCCGAAACGTGAAGGAGGGTTTTTCGATGGACAGGAAGACACGAGACTTGAGATACTTAGAGAGGGAATTGAAGCGGGCGTGCCATGTATAGACATTGAGCTCTCAACGACGGAAAAACTACGCGACCCGCTCGTTGCAGATGCCAAAGCGTTGGGTGTCACCGTGTTGATATCGTATCACAATTTTTTCACCACACCTTCTACCGACACGCTCGCGAAAACGATGAAAAACATGGTGGAGGCTGGTTGCGACATCGCCAAACTTGTAACTTTTGCAAAGAACTCAACCCACGCCCTGCGCACACTCGATTTTCTTGTTCAAGCGCAAAAAATATCAGTCCTCCCAGTTATAGCTTTCGCGATGGGAGAAGCAGGACGAATAACACGATTCGTCGCGCCAGTTTTTGGATCACCTTGGATTTACGTCGGAGTGGGGAAAAAAACCGCCACCGGACAACTTGACATAGCGACAGCTAAGAAATGGGTACGCGAGCTGGCAAGGATGGAGGTCAGAAATTGAACCCGGTAAAAATATTTTTGCTCGTAGGTGACCCCGTAAAGCAAAGTCTTTCGCCAGCGATGTTCAATGCAGCCTTTGAATCACTTAGGCTAAACTCCGTCTACGTTGCTGTTGAAGTTCCGACCAAATTTCTTGACGACACTGTTGCAGGGGTTCGGGCGATCGGCATATCGGGCCTAAACGTCACAACCCCCCATAAAATCCGCATTGTTGACCTACTCGATGAACTCGATGATTCAGCAAACTTGGTTGGGGCTGTAAACACGGTAAAAAATCAGCGCGGGAAACTGATCGGGTTTAACACGGATGGGGACGGTGCCATTCGAGCACTCGAGGAAAACGCGGGGACTGTTAAAGGAAGTAAAGTTGTACTTTTGGGCGCTGGTGGAGCAGCGCGCGCGATTGCCTTCTCACTCGTGAGGGCCGGAGCGGAGTTGACCATAGCCAACCGCACCTTTCCTCGTGCGAAAGCTTTGGTCTCCGACATCGAGAGAAAACTAGGGAGCAGCGCAAATTCCGTCCCGCTACGCCGCGACCGACTCAGAAAAGTTTTGAAAAACGCAGACTTGCTGATCAACGCCACATCGGTTGGCATGTATCCAAACGTGGGTCAAACCCTTGTGACTTCTGATCTGATCCACCACGACATGGTTGTTTATGACATTGTGTACAAACCGCTCGAAACGCGTCTCTTAAAGGAAGCAAAATCGGCCGGAGCTGAAGTTGTCAACGGACTGGGAATGCTTGTTCACCAAGGGGCGTTATCGTTCAAAGTGTGGACCGGAAAACAGGCACCAATTAAAGTTATGGAATCGGCTGCAAGACGTGAACTCGGGAGGAAGGACAAGTGAAGGTTGCCATCATTGGCGCCGGCGCGATGGGGCGATGGTTCGCTGATTTCGCGAAGAAAAACTTGGGCGAAGTCGTCGTGGCCGACATCAACACCGCCACCGCAAACAAGGTCGCCTCAGAACTAGGGATAACAGCCAAACCTGTTGAAGGTGCTGTTGTGGAAGCCGAGATTATACTGGTGTGTGTCCCCATATCAAAGACCCCTGAAGTTGTAAAATCGGTTGCGGAACGCGCGCAAAAAGGCGCGCTAGTGGCCGACGCTGCTTCTGTGAAAAGCGAAGCCGTTGAAACTATGCAGAATCTTAAGGTCGATGTCGAGTTAGTTTCGATCCACCCGCTTTTTGGACCAGGCGTACGTGAAATCAGGGGAAAGGATTTTGTGGTGGTACCTGTTAAACCTGGAAAACGGTATGCTAAACTAAAAGGGCTGCTGACCGAGTTGGGGGCCAGCGTAACTGAAATGGACGCTGAAAAACACGACAGGGTGATGGCGGTAATTCAGTGCATGACCCACTTTATACTTTTGGCCTATCTGCACTCGTTAAAATCCTTAAAAGGATTTAAATTCGCAAGAAAACTTCGCACCCCCATGTTTGCAAGATTGATGGAATTGGCAAAATCTGTTCTCGCTGGAAACCCGGAGCTTTACGGAGAACTCCAGGTCCACAACAGATACGCCAGGATGGTCAGAAGTTGTTTATTGGAGGCATGTCGCTCGTTGGATGTCGCCTTCTCTGCTGGGAACTCTAAAAGTGCCAAGGTTATTTTCAGGGGAGCCTTATTACCATTCGGGACCGACGAAATAAAACGGGCCTACGAAGAACTTTACAAGCAGTTTGAGGGAGGCACCACATGAGGATAGGAGCACTTGGACCTCGCGGTACTTACTCTGAACTCGCCGCGCGAGCTCACTTTAAAGACAGGGGGGAGTTTGTATCTTATCCAACGATCACCAGCACGGCGAAAGCTGTCGCACGTGGGGAGATAAACGCAGGTGTTGTTCCGGTAGAAAGCCTGAGGGAGGGCTCTGTGGGGGAAGCCCTGGATGCGTTGGCGTGGGTGGATGTCCGCGTACAGGCCGAGATCGTCTTCCCCATATCTCATTCTTTACTGGGAGTTGACGGAACAACGCTTGAAAAAATTACCCAGATACTCTCCCACCCTCAAGCTTTAGCTCAGTGTAGAGATTTCCTGCGCAAGAACTTACCCAACGCTGAACTCATTGAGATGACAAGCACCGCAAAAGCCGCCGAACAGGTCGGCAAGCTCAAACAGCCCCACATGGCCGCCATCGGACCTAGGGGTCTCGCAAAACTCTACGGATTGGACGTGCTAAAAAACGAGATCCAGAGAGAGGAGATCAATGTGACGCGTTTCCTCTGCCTCAGCAAAAAAGATGGTGAAAGGACCGGGCACGATAAAACCTCAATAGTGTTTTATACCGCTGCCGATAGACCCGGCATCCTTCACGAAATTTTGGGAGAGTTTGCCTCTAGGGGGATAAACCTCACGAAGATAGAATCTCGTCCGTCCAAAAAGGCGCTGGGCGATTACCTATTTTTCGTGGATTTTGAAGGACACCGCGAAGACGAAAAGGTAAAAGAGACGTTAGGAGAGGTCAAAAAGAAAACTGCAATGCTGAAGGTGCTTGGTTCCTACCCAAAACGATTCTAGGTGAAAAAATGGCAAAAGTAGACGTGTCGAAACGAATTGCAAGGGGCCTGAGGATAAACCCTTCCAGAGTAGAACGGAGGCTCCTGATATTCATCAAGAAAAAAGTGGAAAAAGCGGGTGCCACAGGAGCCGTTGTGGGACTCAGCGGTGGAGTGGACTCTTCCGTTGTTGTTTCTCTTTGTGCCAAGGCCTTGGGGAAAGATGGGGTGATGGGCGTCTCCTTACCTGAAGCAGGAGTAACTGACCCTCACGATGTAGCCGATGCTCGTGAAATCGCGAACAAGTTCGGCGTGACATTCAGGGTCGTCGATATCACCCCAGCTGTGCTCGGCATCCGACAAAATCTAACAGACTACAAAGTGGGGGCGCAACTTCCAACCGCTAATATCAGGCCACGTGTACGGATGGTGATCCTCTATTACTATGCTAACCTGCTGAACAGGCTTGTCGTCGGCTGTGGCAACCGAAGCGAAATCCGGAGTGGATATTTCACGAAGTGGGGAGACGGTGCTGCGGACTTGTTTCCGCTCGGTTGTCTCTACAAAACCCAGGTCAAGCAGCTCGCGGCATACCTCAAATTGCCCAGGCATGTGGTCGAAAAGGCGCCTTCGGCAGGGCTTTGGCACGGACAAACAGATGAGAAGGAACTCGGCATCTCTTACGAAAAACTTGACACAATTTACGCCGGGTTGGACCTAAAACTAAAATTCGCCGCAATCGCGAAAGCGGCGGATGTGGATACCGCGACAGTAAAATATTTCATCCAGAGGGAGCGCAGGATGGCCCACAAGCTGACTCTCCCGGAGATACCTAAATTATAAGGTGTGTGCAAAATTTCTTTTCTCTCTGCAGCTTAAGTAGGCAGTGTCGAACCCAGTTGAACTAGCGAGGCTAGTCGTTAACAAAACCGTTGTTCAGGAACGCGAAGGAAGAGGTAGACGGGGCTATGGTCGCCAGCCGACGGCAAGGCTCCTCGTCTACGCGCAGCTGAAGGGCATCCACAGGGGCAAGCGGCTCGTAAAGCACTTTAGAAAAATCGAGGAGTCGCAAAAGCCCTCGGCTTGAAGGGCATCCCGAATCGGACGACAATAGGTAGGTGG
>DTYD01000018.1 GCA_012962055.1 Hadesarchaea archaeon | reverse complement strand
TGCGGTCTGGTTGTGAACGGCGGCGGGAAGGCGGGCCCCGCCGTCGCTGTGAGATCCCCAGCGGTGCGGAACAAGCACCCCCCGACCAAGGCATGTTTTTCCGGACTGCTAGCGGGCCGGTCCGGTAAACGGACTGCTGCGTTCCGATGCGGATGATTCGGGTTTTGCCGTGCATGGGTTCGACCGTCCTACGGAAAGCCGCCTGTTTCAATAGGTGGCAGTTTACAACAACAATTTTGGGAGTTGTCGGGATTTCAGCAGCTTTTTTATTTGGTACAATAACGTTCCTTGCAGCTGGAGCGATGCTCTTTTTGACACCTTGACATCGATTGGCGTGTTTGCCGGATTGCGCGTGTCCAGACGCCCCGCTGATCGGGGGCATCACTATGGCCACGTGCAGGCAGAAACTCTTGTTTTGATTGCGCTCGCTGGAGCCCTCATTTTCGCAGGGATACGCATAGCGCTGCTCTCATTCGAAAAGATTTGCCAAAATACACCAGTCACGACAACCTCAGAACTTTTTATATTGGCAACGCTAGCTTTCATCGTCTTTGGTGTCTTGGCGAGATACAAGATCAGTATGGGAAGACAAATCAAGAGTCCTGCTCTCGTAGCGGACGGTTATCATACTTTATCGGATTCGGTTTCGGCAGCGGTTATTTTAATCGGGTCCATGTTCGTCAAGATGGGTTAATACTGGACAGATTCCATTGTGGCGGTAGGGATATCAGTTCTCATACTTCATTGGGGCTTACGAATGGGGCACGATGCAATTAACGTGTTGATGGGCGCAAGTCCAGGTGCAGATGTGATGACAAAGATAAAAGATGTTTGCGAAAATTTTCCAAGAGTAAAAGGGTTTCACAAATTTCGTGCCCGTCGCGTCGGCTCTCGCATTTTCGCAGATGTGCACGTATTGGTAGACCCAAAGTTGAGCGTTAAAGACTCCCACGAGGTGGCGACCAAACTAGAGCGCCGTTTAAAAACCAAGGTGTCTAATTTAACTTCGGTAGTAGTCCACGTAGAACCGGTAAGGCGGTGCAAAAGTGGCAAAAAGCGTCAATAAAGTTAGAGTTGATATCCCGTTTCTGCGTACGGGCATAATCTACTTGGATAACGCGGCGACCACACCGACACCTAAACCAGTATTGGACGTCATGCTTGAATACTATCAGAAATACAGCGCGAACATTGGACGGGGGTTACACTGTGCGGCCAAGCGCGCCACGGAATCCTTTGAGGCTGCCCGTGAAAAAATTGCCCGCGTGATACACGCGAAGCCGGAGGAGATTGCTTACACGAAGAACACTACCGAGGCCATTAACATCGTCGCCGGAGGATTGGGATTCAAAAAAGGGGATAAAATCATAACCACGGTTCTCGAGCATCACAGCAATTTCCTTCCCTGGCAGCGTCTCGAGAAGGAACGAGGCGTGAAATTAGAACTCATCGAAGCGTCCGAGGAATGCCTTCTCGACCTATCTGATTTCGAAATGGCGATAGACAAAAAGACCCGCCTGATAGCTACTCATCACGTTTCTAATGCGGTGGGGGGTATCCAGCCGGTAGAAGAAATCGGAAAGCTTGCCCACGACCACAAAATACTGTACCTAGTTGACGCTGCTCAATCGGTAGGCCACATGCCAGTTGATGTCCGAAAGCTGAGATGTGATTTCCTCGCCGCTCCCGGACACAAAGGATTGCTGGGACCTCAGGGAACCGGGTTTCTTTACGTAGGGGGTGGCAGGTTTGCTGGATTTGAACCGTTGTTGGTCGGTGGGGGAATTGTAGAGGAGGTGGAGCTTCGCAGCACCAAGCTCATCGAACCACCCCAAGTTTTCGATGCGGGGACCCCAAATATCCCGGGCATAATAGGGCTGGGGCGGGCGTGTGAATACGTGCTCGAGATTGGGATAGAAAAGATCGCGGAACGGGAAAGAAAGCTCACCGAGCAGATGCTGAAAATAGCTGATATTGGTCAAGTCGAAGTTTATGGCCCACTCGATCCGGCGAGGCGTGGAGGCGTGGTCAGCTTTAACGTCAAGGGGCTCGGGCACCACGATGTGGCTTCGATGCTGGACGAAATCGCCAAG
>DTYD01000017.1 GCA_012962055.1 Hadesarchaea archaeon | reverse complement strand
TGAGGAGGGGGTGAGTAAACGATAGAGATAGTCGTACTCATCGTCGGACTACTGATCGGCATCTTTCTGACATACATCTATTTCCGAGGGCGGCTAGCTGTACAATTCGAACGATGGAAGGCTAAGTTCGGAGAAAGGATCAGACAAGATGTACTCGAGCGAAGCCGAGCGGCGCTCAAGGGTAGGATCGGCGAACAACCCGCTCCCCCGTTACCGATGTTTGAGTACGAACCTGCAGACGCGCGGTTCATGGGTTCACCTGTGGACTATGGTATTCGATGGCTATAAGGAGAAGGATCCGAGAAGAATCATATTTCTCGACGTTAAGACCGGTAAAACTGCAGCTCTAAGCCCGGTCGAACGAAAGCTCAAGCATGTGGTCGAACAAGGAAAAGTAGAATGGGAAACAGTCCACGTAGATACATTTGGGGAAGAAGCAGAGAAGTTCAACTAGGATTTAAGCAAGCCCTCGGGTTCCCGGACATGCTTCAGTCCGATTAAGATCAACCCGCGCGCTATCTCAGGCTTCTCCAGGTTGGTCTGCTGAGTCAGTTTCTCCACATCCGAGAGTATATCGAGGGAGACTTCAATTCGTTCACCGTTTGAAAACTGTGGTCTTCTCGAGACGGTTCTTATAAAAACTTCGGCTATAGCTTCGCCACGCAGAAAATGTCCTCATTTCCTTCAATTTCTCCTGAATCGATTAATTTCATGCCCGCCTGTTTCACCCATTTTTCAAGTTCCTCTCGTGAATACTTGCGCTTCAAGACGGTCAGGACAGTAACTCCGCCTAAGTTCAGGACCCTCGCAACTTCCCTGACAGTCACAGCTGGATTTGGCATGTTTTGAAGAAGGGTGACCGACACAACCGCATCGAAACTCCCGTCAGCAAAGGGGAGGGCATCCGCGTCAGCTCGAACCAGCGCCACCCCCCTCGCACGACCCTTCGCAACCTTCAACATCTCCGGTGAAGCATCGACGCCCACGACAAACTCGGCGCAAAGTTCCTCCAGAAACATGCCTGTGCCGCAACCCAGGTCGAGAATACGCTTACTTCCACGGGGCAAATTTTTCGTTATCATTCGATACTTAGCGCGCTGGGTGTCCTCATAACGCCTGTCATAGAAACCCGCGGTCTCGTCGTACCGCCGCATCAGCTCCAGCTTGCGCGCAACCATCGGAGGACATTTTTACCAGGTGGCCTAAAGCTTGAGCGGGTTGAGTTTGATGGAGCGAATCCAAAAACTGAAGCGAGAACTTGACAAGCGTGGTCTTGATGCTTTCTTGGCCATCCGCAACACGCGCTACCTAGCCGGCACGGCGGCGGGAAAAGCGGTGATCATCCCCATCGAGAGTGCCCCCATACTAATCTGCAGTAGGCTGGAGCTCGACCAAGCGAAGCGGGAGAGCTGGATCCGCGACATCCGTGCGTTCTCAAGCTGGAAGGCACCGCTGCGACGCGGGGAGCGGGTGTACTTCCGCGAGCCGTGGCAACTCGTTGCTGATTGCCTACGTGAACTAGGTACTCGGGCGATAGGTCACGATGGTGAAAAGAGGGGGTTCATGCGGAAGTTGCGGGGCGTCCATGCGGCGAGCTATCGCGAGCTGCCCGAAATCGTGCTCGAACTCCGCAAGATGAAGTCGAAGGAGGAAGTGGTCTTGTTACGGAAGTCTGCAAAGATAGCATCACGGGGTATGGACTGCGCTGCTGAATCGATCGCTGCTGGTCGAAGCGAACTTGAGATAGCCGCCGAGGTGGAGTACGAGATGCGCAGGGCTGGGTCGGGGGGTACCCCATTTCCGGTTATTGTCGCCTCCGGCAGAAACTCGTGGCTTCCTCACGCGACCGTCACGCGGAAGAAACTGAGGCGAGACGAGCTCGTGGTTGTGGACTTGGGCGCAACTTTTAATGGCTATGCCTCCGACATGACCCGCACCTTCGCGCTCGCACCTACCTGTAAACAGCTCAAGCTACTCCAAGTTGTGAAACGTGCGCAGCAGGCGGCACTCGCGAAGGTTAGGGCGGGTGTGAAAGCAAAAACTGTGGACACGGCGGCTCGAACGACAATCGCGCGAGCTGGTTACGCCAAGTTTTTTCCACACGGCTCCGGACACGGCGTCGGTCTCGATGTCCACGAGCTCCCCAGCCTAGCGCCCACATCCAAGGACATTTTATCTAAAGGAATGGTCCTCACCATCGAGCCAGGTATCTACATCCCAAATGTGGGAGGCGCGCGTTGGGAGGATATGGTCTTGGTAACAAGGGGGAAGTACAAGTTACTCACAAAGCTTCAAAAAATGCTATACTTGCCGTGATAATACATTTGATAAGTGTTGTATAGCTCGGGATCTGCCCTGCTGAAGGCACCGTTTCTGTCCGCGTTCTTTTTCGATCGACTACGGAAGCACTCGAACAATTTGTGATGCTTGCCGCTTCTTATACAGGTCTCCCCGCACCTCAAGTCCCGCCGACCTCGGCCGCCCGGATACAGCACCAGTTCGCTTTGCCATTTCGTGTGAAGTCTTTCACCGTTCTTTGACTAAATTCCGCGCTTCTGCCTGGCTTTTTCCAGCGCCCAGACCGAAAACACCTTAAGTCATATCACCTAAAT
>DTYD01000016.1 GCA_012962055.1 Hadesarchaea archaeon | reverse complement strand
CCCCTCCTCCTCAGCGTGGTCGATTTCCTCAGCCCTAGCGGGCGCCTCGTCTTTGGTCCTCCTGTAAACCACACGGACTTCGCTCGCCCCAAGCCTCAGAGCCGTCCTTGCGGCATCCATGGCTACGTTTCCTGCGCCTACGACCGCAACTCTCCGCCCCACCTTGATCGGCGTGTCGAACTTTGGGAACTTGTACGCAGCCATCAAATTGCAACGCGTCAGGAATTCGTTGGCGGAGTACACATCGTTCAGATTTTCACCCGGGATGCCAATGAACCGTGGCGCGCCTGCACCATTGGCGAGAAATATCGCGTCGAACTCCTTTGCCAGCTCATCGACTGTTTTTGTGAGCCCGACCACGAAGTCCGTATTTATCTCCACGCCGGACGATCTGATCTTTTCTAACTCGTGCTCTACGACCTTCTTTGGCAACCTGAACTCAGGAATGCCGTACGTGAGAACTCCCCCGGCCTTTTGAAGCGCCTCGAATATCGTAACTTGATGGCCGAACTTCGCTAGGTCGGCTGCGCAGGTTAAACCGGCTGGCCCCGACCCAACGATTGCGACCCGCCTGCCACTCTTTCTTACCTCCGGGAGTTTCTCGGTCACCAGATATTTCATGGACCAATCAGCAGCGAAACGTTCCAGTTTTCCTATCTCTATTGATTTGCCCATCCTGTTTAAAACGCATTTATTCTGACATTGATTCTCCTGCGGGCAAACCCTGCCACACACTGCCGGAAGCCTGTTCGTCTTCAATATTTCGAGATAAGCACCGGCGAAGTCCTCCTCAACAATTTTTCTGATGAACTGGGGGATGCGAACCTCGGCGGGACACCCACCAACGCACGGCGCTGGGTCGCACTGCAGGCACCTCTGGGCCTCATAGATGGCATCTTCCTCCGTGTACCCGAGCGGCACCTCTTCGAAGTTCTGAACTCTTTTCTTAGGGTCCTGTTCCGGCATCCGGCGCGGGGACCTCTCCATTCGCTCCTTGACGAATATCATCTCGGCCGTTTTCTAACCCCCTGCTCCCTTTTGTATGCCTCGAAGGCATGCTGTTCCTGTTCGCGATAACGGTTCAACCGATTCAGGAATTCATGCCAGTCGACCAAATGACCATCGAATTCCGGCCCGTCGATGCATGTGAACTTCGTCTCACCGGCAACGGTAACCCTGCACGTCCCGCACATCCCCGTCCCGTCCACCATGATGGAATTCAGGCTGACGATGGTTTTCACGCGGTGTGGCCTCGTGATATCGCAGGTGGCTTTCATCATGGGGGCCGGGCCAACGACCCACACTTTCCTCACATCTTTATTACGTTGGAGGATCTCGTCCAGCACCTGCGTGACGAGACCTTTTCTGCCGTAACTTCCATCGTCCGTCGTGACGAGGAGTTCCGTGGAAACCTTCCTCATCTCCTCCTCAAATATCAGTAGATCTTTGGTCTTGGCACCGATGATGGAGGTGACGCGGTTGCCGGCCTCTTTCAGCGCCCGGGTTATTGGATAGACGGAGGCTATGCCTGTGCCTCCCCCGACAGTCACCACGCTCCCGTAGTTGTCTATCTCCGACGGTCTGCCAAGCGGGCCGACGAAGGAGAACAGCTCGGCACCCACCTCCACCGCGGAGAGCTTGGCCGTGGTTTTACCGACTACTTGGAACACCATGCGCACGGTCCCATTTTCGCGGTCGGTTATCGTTATCGGGATTCTTTCCCCCATCTCGTCGGTCATCAGGATTATAAATTGCCCTGCCCTTGCCTTCTCAGCCACCGACGGGGCCTTGACGTCCATCAAGATTATGCCAGGCGCGATTTCTCTCTTGTAGGTTATCCTGCTCACTCCGGCCCCTCCCCGCAAATACATTTACAATAATCGCCAAGTTCTAAATATGTGCAAGATCCTACTCTGGCTGCTCCCGGTCGTGGACATCTTCATGCTCCCGCGGGTCATCAGGTACTACGGTTCCCTCGGGGTCCAGGTTCCATGGGGCCATGCGAGGTACGGTCTCGTGGAGCGGTGGGTTGGATATCTGCCGGTTGGATTTTTCCTTGGGTGGTTTGCTGGATTTTGGACCTCGCTGTTGGTGGCATTTTTGGTTTTCATCATAATTGGGCCGTTTGAGCTGTACCTGATGTGCCGGGGAACCAAACCATGGAAATTTTTCGGTGGAAAGCCCTTCGAACTTGTGACGAAGATATTTCTGCTCGAGGGCTTTAACGCGATGGGCTACTACGTGCTCGGAACCTTGCTCGCGGTCCTCACGGGTATGATTTTTCCCTGATGGGTCTTCCGTCTCGCGTCTCCGGGGCAAGGTAGTCGATCAAACGATCTATGTCCGGAGCTTCGAGTGTTACCACTATCGGTCCCAGCGGTGATTCTCCATCGGTAAAATTGATTTTACCCACAAACGCCACCTGTTTGTTGATCATGAACTGAGTAGTTTTCCCTCGCTTCCGTCTCAGCATTACCGAACGGGCCGAGTCTAGTATAGCTTGTTGCCGAAATAGCTGGTGTAACCTAGAAAATGAACTGACATTGGTAGACTCTCCGAGTATGAATTCCCCAACCCGCTCCAGCTGAAGTGTGGGAAATATCTTTTTCACTGCGGTTTCAAGTTTTTCACGGTCTTCGGTTGGTTTTATTTCGGCCTCCACACGTAACCTCAAACTTTCTCCCCCACCACTTTCCTGTAAATTTCAACAGCTTTCCTATGGAGATCTTCAAGTGTGCCCTCGTTCACGATGGTGAAGTCCGCAATTGTTAGTGCGTTGTCAAGACCCCAACTACTTTCTCGTCGGTCTTTTTCTCTGAATTTTTCCTGAGTATCAGCATCATCCACACGTCCGCGGGAAGCGACGCGAGAATAACGGATTTTTTCTTCGGATTGTACAGCGATTAATCGGAAATCCCCATAAAATGTGCGACGAAACTCGTTTACCTCCGCTTCGCCCCGGATCCCATCTACGACGACTGCAGGTTTACCCTCGCCTTTAGCTTTGATTAGTGGTATGCAACGTTTGGCAACGGCCCCTAAACCTTCTCGTTCTCTTAGCTCAACAGCAATTTTAGCCACATTGGTTTCGGTTATTTCCAGCCCTCGCCGCCTGACCTCTTCCCAGACCACATTGCCCATCCGTACGCATGGGACACCTAAGTTGGTGAGGATCTTAGCAACCTCTGTTTTTCCGGATCCCTGAGGTCCGACGATGCCGATCACTTTGAGGACCATTATAATTCGACCACGATTAAAGTCGTAGTGTTTGTCACGCCCGGGATACTCCGAATATCGCCGAAGATGGATTTGGTTAGCTTCTCCAGAGAGTCCACCTCGATCCGAGCCACTATGTCGTATGGGCCCGCGACCGCTTCCGCCTTTTTCACACCCTCCAAAGATTTAACCTTTCTAAAGACCTCTGCGGTCTTGCCGGGCTCTGCAGATATCATGCTATACGCACTTACCATTTCAGCACCTCCATACTAACTTGGCTACATCTTTAAAATGTTTTTTAGAACGGATGCCCAATTTATCACCGGTAAGATGGGCGCTCTAAACTACATCGCTTATGTGATATTTGCCGTGCTTTTTGTATCCGTAGGATTTGCCATGTATGCCGAATATCAGCGAGGAGCTGCGGAGCAGGGTTTCAGACTTAAAGCGAAAGAACTTGCAGGACGTATCCAAGTCTTGGGCGACCAGAGCCAAAATACTATCT
>DTYD01000015.1 GCA_012962055.1 Hadesarchaea archaeon | reverse complement strand
GGTGTTAAGTTAACAGCATCACTGCTACTTACCTCCTGAAAATTCTTGTTATCCCGTCCACAGGTGCGTCGGTCCGAAAACCTGTGTCTGAGAAATGGGTCCGGGAAGCGAAATGACCCAGTTTTTGGAGTTTCGAGATGAGTTCAGCAATTTTTGGCGGTTGCGTCTTTACGCATCTAGCAAGCTTGTGTGTATCGTAAAACATCGGCGGCCCTTCAGCTTCCTCAGCGCACCGGTTGAGCAGCGCAATTTCTCCTGCTTTCAATTTGAAGTTCCTTCTCATCAAGTCTGCCGTGACTTTACCGAGAAACGTCCGGTCCATAAGTTTCCCGAGCCACAGGGGACCGGCGTGAGAAAGTCGGCTACCGCACTCACAGATGCCCGGCAATTCAGGCGTCATGTCATAGGTGAGTATCCTCCGACCACAGGCATGGCAATGTGATACATACCCCTGTCGTTTGAGAACCCCATCGGCACGTTGCGATCCTTTCTGCGCGTACAGATAGATCCTGAAGTAGTGCAGGGTCGCGTGCGCCAAAACCGGGATCAAGGCTAGGTCGTGCTTACCCGCAACGCGCTGGCAGAATCCGGTCAGAATACGCAAACCCAGCTCACGACAGTACTCCGTCCTGATGGGTCGGGCGCCGTATCTCCGCACGCACGCCCGCACGTGAGTTCCAGATAGCGGGGCCGTGTCGGTAGCGGTCACGGCCAGCATGCCCCTCCGGGCGAGCGCAGCGCAAGCGGCATCGAGGAAAGGAGCGGGGGAACCGAACGGGTCCAGATCCACGAAGTTAAATCTCCCACGGTTTTTCCACAACAGGGTATTGGCATCCTCGTTCTGCAGGTGTGCGAGAGGAGCTAGCTCGTTTAGTCCGATGTTCTGTTTGATCAGCTCAAACGCTTCGCTGGAACCATCATTGATGAGGACTTTTGAAACCCCTTTCACCTCCTTAGCGTACCGAACCCCCCTCACGCCAACCCCTGCGAGCGAGTCGCATATCAACAGTTCCCCGAGTTCGTCGGCAAGAACTTGCGCTACAGAAACTGAGATGTCACGGCAGAACTCCATGCGCGGGTTATAGAAAACAGGAGTCATCGAGGGGGCGTAGTCTTCTGCCTTCGTTCGAAAGCGTTCGGAGGCCGGGACCTCGAGCCGGGTCTGGCCTTCGACGATAAACTTGAGTTCCATATTTACCCGATAACGGGTTTGCGCGGTCGAATAAAAAACAGTTGCACAGCTTGATCCGGACAGATCAGCTACCTGATCCCCTCGACCATCTCCCATTTAGACACGGTGAACCCCGCTTGCCGGGATACCTTTATCTCGTATCTGCTTATTTTACCAAGCTTGGTGAACAATCCCCTAAATTTATAGAAGCCCATCGTCCGGACCCTGTTGACCCCTATGTCGTCCCACCTGATTCTGATCACACCATCGGCACGGCTCGAGAACGTTTTTTCCAACATCTTTTCCAAAACGCCTTTATCCAGGAGGAGGTAAACTACACCGCCCCACCGTTTCGTCATGCGCTGAAGCCACTTCACAAATCCGGCTATCTCGTCCGTCGAGGGGCTGCCGACCAGTGCCAGATCCGTCAGAGAGTTGATGGTCACGAGATTTCTCCCCCCCACCTGTTTTAGAAACGTCATGAGTTTGGTGAGCACCCCGCGGTAACCCGTACCACTCCCAAAAGGTTTGGGAAGTACCTTCATGTAAAGCCCGGAAAAATCCTTGACCGTGACCCCACGCCTGAAAAACTCCTGGTTCTCCTCGGCATAGCTGTGGGAGATCTCACGGTCCAGATCGCCGATGCTTCTGGAGATGGACACGTAAATTACCTTTCTGGGAAGTTCGATTCCCTTCACCGATGGACCGGAGAGCTTCCCGCTTTTCATGGCCGACATCATAATGGCCGCGGTGTTCACGAGGTCGGTGCCCCCCGCCCCCACATCCGTTAAAACCAGGACCAAGGAACCATCCGGAAACCCGCCCCCGACGTAGGCATCGAGTGAGGGAATACCGGTCGGGATGCTGGTGGTTTTCGGTTTCAAGCTTGTCCTTCCTTGAAGACTTGATTCGGGGTCCCTTCTCCTTTCTCTCTTCAGCCTCTTTTAACGACAGAGCCCTCTTCGTGACGATCAATCTGGCCAGCTCCATTATGGCCTTTGCGGCCTTGCTCTTGGGCTTGTAGACCACCAACGGCACACGTCTCCTGATCGATTCGTCCATTTTGTCGTCCTCCGGGATTTCCAACGGTGTCTCGATGCCGAGTCTCGACTGGACATCAGCTGCGGTTGGTCTGCCCTTTCCTTTTTTGAATTTGTTCAGGACCGCGCTCATCGCCAGTTTTGGATGCAAGACCTGTAGCGCGAGTTTGAGCCTGCTGGAGTCAGGGCCGGAGGCTGGCTCGGGAGAGACGACGAAAAGAGCCTCTTCGGCGAACCTCGGAGGGACGAGCGAGTGTTTGCTGAGGCTGGAGGCTGTGTCCAGCAGGACGTAGTCATAATTCGGGGAAAGTTCCGTGATTATCCCGGAGAGGACGCTCAGGTCGGCGTTCAGGAAATCGCGCAGGGAAAAACCGCATGGAAGGATGTCCAACGCTTTCTCATCGACCGGGACACGCTGGATCGCGCCGCCGACGTCCTTCCGCCTGTCTTTTTTAAGCACGTTAGGGGTGTGCAAAATTCCTTTGCTTTCTGCCGCTAATTGTTCCCCGTGAAAGAAGCAGTCGAACTGGCAGGACTG
>DTYD01000014.1 GCA_012962055.1 Hadesarchaea archaeon | reverse complement strand
GAAGCACACCATCACCGGCAGCAGTGTTTCTTCAGCGATACGGAAAGCTTGGATTGTCGAATCGAGGATTTCTTGGTTGTTCTCACAGTAGAGCTGGATCCAACCGGCATCTCGAACTGCTATCGAATCCTGTTGGTCGCACCATATGGATAGAGGCGCGGAGAGCGAACGGTTCGCGTTGGCCATGACGATGGGCAACCGGAGCCCGGCGGCCACGAACATTATCTCACTCATAAGCATCAGACCCTGCGAAGAGGTCGCGGTAAAAGTTCTTACACCTGTAGCCGCAGCACCCACGCAAGCGCTGAGCGCGCTGTGTTCTGACTCCACTTTTATGTATTCAGCGTCGAGTTCACCGTTAGCCACAAATTCAGAGAGCTTCTCGACAATGGCGGTTTGTGGGGTTATCGGATACGCCGAAACGACCTTCACTCGCGCGAGCTTTGCGCCCATGGCAACAGCATCATTGCCAGTCATAAACTTTTTCACTTTTGTCCCTCCTGTATCATAGTTATCGCTTTTATTGGACATACGTTCGCGCAGATGCCGCAGCCTTTACAGTACATGTAGTCAATTTTTGGGGGTTTTTCGCAACCGATTGCGGGTTCTGGGCAATAGAGCCAGCACAGCATACAGCTGGTACATTTCTTGTAATCTATCACAGGCTTCAGGCTGCGCCAGCTGCCAGTTTCGGTTTGTTTTGTGCTCCCCTCATCTACAATTACAGCACCGGGCAATAATTTCTTAGTGGGAGTAGGAGAGCTCACCCAGCCACCTTCGTCTGCTCATACGCCGCTTTTATCGCGGCCACATTTTTTTCTGCAATCTTGCCAGAAAAGTGTCTTTTGATTACCTCGATGAGCGATTCAAGTCCGATCAATCTGGTTGCTTTCGCGAAAGCTCCAAGCATGGCGGTGTTTGTTATTGACACCCCCAGAGTTTTCATTGCTATTGAAGTAGCGTCTACGAGGGAGGTTTTGGTGTGGGGGAACTGGATCTGGTTTTTAGAATTGAGCACGATCGTACCACCTTGTTTTACCCCGGAGGCCACATCTAGGACTTCGGGCAGAAGAGGGTCCAGTACTATGACATAATCGGGCTTGTACACCTGGGTGCGAACACGGATTTGTTTGTCATTTATCCGTGCAAAAGCCACCACCGGCGCTCCTCTTCTCTCGGCACCAAAAAATGGGAACGCTTGGGCGTACTTCCCCTCAAGAAAAGCAGATTCAGCGAGTAGTCGCGCCGCTGTAACTGCGCCCTGCCCCCCACGACCATGAAATCTTATCTCTATCATAGAAATACGTTTAGGGATTGTTCCTCCACAATTTAAGTTTTTTTGGGAAGTTTTTCGATTTTTGAAAACATTTAATAACGGACAAAAGTTCGTCAAAATTTTTCACGATTTTCACACTCTGGGCCAACATGTTGTTGACCTCCTCCCCTAGAGCAAACACGCGTATATCAGTTTTGAACCCAATCACTGGCTTTTCCTTGGCGGAGGCGTAACCTACTTCGAATGCGGTGCCAGAGTCCACGTCGGGACCGTCAAGAATTGCCATGATCAAGTCAGCCTCTTCGATTCTGTGTAGGTCCTTTTTAATGGCTCTAAAGGTTTTGCTTGTCCCGTGGAGTTTTCTCGGGTCTCCGACATCACGCTGCGGGAGGTTCGGCAAAAACGTGTTGGTTCAAGTACCGTTGCTGAAGTACGAGGAGCGGTTGCCTCACAACAAAATCCGGGAGGTGCTGGAGAGGCAGCACGGGCTGTTGATCATCACTGCCTCGATATTCGACATCACCCGCCGGGTGAGTGATTGGCTGAAGCCGGAGTACGAGGAGACCCATCGGAGAGTCAGCGCGGCCAAGGTAGTCTACTCGGACTGGATCGGGATGAAGGTCGATGGAAAGAAGTACTGGACATGAGATTTCGTCACGGAGACGGAAGCACTGGTCACCGTGAGGAGAAGTAGGGAAAAAAAAGTCTTGAAGGAGAATCTCGGGAAAAATTTCTCAGGAACCATCGTGTGCGATGGCGATAAAACATTTCCGAACTTCACGCAAAAGCTCCAGCGATGTTGGGCCCACCTGCTGCGGGAAGCGGACTATCTCGCCGAACACATCGATGAAGCGGTGCCGCTCCAGAAGGCGCTACACAGGCTCTACAGCCAGCTTAAGAGTTCACTCGAAGACGATCCTCCGCCGGAGGAGAGAGTGAGATTGGCTAACAACGCCGAGCGGCGATTGCGCTATTGGCTGAAGAAGCGCTACAGAAACGAGGAAATCAGAGAATTCATTCAGAAGATGCACAACGGTTTCAACCACTGGTTCACGTTCGTGACCACTCCTTGAGTTGAGCCAACGAACAACAGGGCCGAGCGGGTCCTGAGAGAACACGTCGTTCAAAGGAAAATCATCGGAACGTTGAGGAGCGAAAAGGGGACGCGCATCTACGAGACGATGATGACGATGCTGGCGACGTGGAAACAGCGTGGGCTCAATCCGTCAGAAGCCCTGGCCGGAAGTCTAACTAGGGCTTGGCAAAGCTAAATACGTACGAAAATACTGCCTCTTAAAATCTACTAAAAATGTAGAAATATTATTTTTCATTATTTTTCGGACTTGCTCTCCTCTGCCTTCGGCGCAGGAGGAGTAACTTCTCTCGTGGTGGCCATTATCCATCCGAGCCAGAACCCCAGCACGCAGACCGCAAGCACCCCGACTGTGATCGGAAGCGCGAAAGACAGCGCACCAATTGCCCACTTGTTAGGTTCTGAAATATAGCCAAACCAAATGTGAAGCACTGCAACCAAAACTGTACCTATGCAGAGCAATGCGCCCAGCGCTCTTGTAGTTCCCACTATTTCACGCTCCAAATACTCTTATGCAGGACTTAAATAACTTTCGAATTTATTTTGCGTGGTCGTACGACCGGATCTTCTCCAGCGCGGCCCGCGTGAACTTGTTGAGATCCTCCAGAACATCTGGCGGAAGAGGGCCCTTCCCAACCCCGTATTCATCTAGGTAAAACACACGTTTTTCCTTCACCCCGAAGTTTGATGGTTTAATGTCCAGTACGTACCCCTGCCTGCCAGCTTTCGCTATCAGGGCAAAAATGGATTTCAGGGTGCCGATCGAATACTTAGGGAGAAGCCTCACGTATTCGTGGAAACTCACAATTGCCGGAAAGACATTCCCGCTCCGCTCAATACCTGTCAGCACCGTACCGTAATACTTTGGAAAAAAATCCAGCTTTTTCCTTATCTCCCTGTTGTGCAGGTCTACCGCAACCGCTTGCCCGCGTAACTTTGATGTCCTTGCTGCCCCCCGCTGCACTTTGAGAACGGTGTTCCCCTGCCTGAACACATCCCGGTAGATCTCTTTCCCCACCAGCTTCGGTCTTCCCCTCACGCCCATTATCCGCATGTGGCTCCCATATCAAACTATTCAAAAACCTCCGGCACAGTGACTTGCTTCACCCTCGTCGGTTCGTCCGCATCCTTATCGCGGGAAAAACGGTACAGGTAACCACTCACAGCGCTCTCCAGCCGTTCCTCATGGGTGATGATGAGGATCTGCTGCACGACCTCGGGGAGGCGGTCCCTCAGTATTTTTGCCAGTTCCTGAATCCCCTCCGCGTCGAGGTTGTGGGTCGGCTCATCGAAGACTATCCACTTGAGGTTTGGCGCGAGCACGATCGAGAACGCGATTCGCAGCGCAAGGCAGGCGTCGGTTCGCTCGCCTCCGCTAGCTATCCCCTCGACCGGGACCCAGTTGCCCGCACGGTCGCGCAATTTCAGCACATAGTCACCACTCCGCTCATTGCCCTCAACCGACAGCTGAACCCCGACAAAATCTCCATATGGATAAATGCTGTCCCATAGGTCGCTCATCACCTCGTTGACGCCGTCTATGAACATCCTGCGCATGGAGACCTGCGTCCTAGCAAAAGCTGTCTGGATGGTGGCCAACGCCTGAGCAGCCCCGCGTAGGTGCCTGGCCTCGGCCTCGTACCGTGAAATGAGCTCGAGCTTCTCGTGTACCCCCTCCACAAGTTTTTTCTTTTCAGACGCGAGCCGCTCATTTCCGGAGAGTTCCGCGCTCAAGCGCTCGTACGTGCCGATGAGCTCCTCCAACCGCTTTCGAATTTCCTCCGCTTTTTTCTCGTCGTGGATGCGTCTCAGCCCCTCCAGCGCCCGGTGCACGCGTTCACCTTCCGCGAGCTTCCGCCCGTACTCGGTTTTCTTCGCGTCGAGATCCATCCGTAACTGGAAAAGCTGTTTCATACCGGACAGTTTCTCGTAAAATTCGTCCAGTTCTCTTCTGGTGCCCTCTGTTTCCATCTTCAATTTCTCGCTCTCGCCCCGCGTCCTTGCGATCTCCACCTCCACCCCACCCAGTCGTCCGGAAATCCCCGAGCGCTCCTCCTCGAGCTCGGATACACCCTCGACCTCCCTCTCCAGGAGCATGCCTTTCCGTTGTAGCTCCAGCTTCTGGCGCAAATCATCGTTGAGTTGCTTCAGGCGCGGCTCCAACTCGTTCACGTGTCGGATGAGACCCTCGAGCTGCTCCCGACGTTGCCGAAGGAGCTCCTGTTTTTTCGCGTCTCCGAGCGGGCTCTCGCACACCGGACACGTAGGTCCGGCTCCTGCCAGCTCCTCCATCGACCGTTTCAGCTCCTGAATTTTAGCGCGAGAGGTCGCAAGCTGATCCTCAATACTGCGAAGTTCGAGTTGCGCTTTCTCTATCTCATCGTCCAGTTCTTTCGGTTTCAGCCGTCTCAGTTCTTCGCCGAGCTTCCGTTTCCGCTCTAGCTCGGTCACTATTTTGTCCAGTTCGCCTTGGAGCATCGTTTTTTGCGTTTCCAACACCTGCAGTTTCGACGTCGCCGCGGTGAGAGCTGAGTTCAGCTGGTTCCACCGGAAGGTCTTCTCATTGCATACCCGCTCCAACTCCACCACCTGTTTTTGAAGTTCATCTGGTTCGAGCTCCGCAGCTGTCCCCAATCTTTTCCCGATCTCATCGAGCTGGTGCTTTAGTTCTCCTATGCCTCCGCACAGCTCCCGGTAGGTCTGCTCCAGCTGCGCAATTTCCTGTTCGGTTTTGCGGGATTGCTGGACCTGTACGCGGGTAGATTCGAGTTCCGGTTGCAGTTGCCTGAGCCTCTCTGAAATTTCCCGCCGGGCCGATTCGAGATCCTTCAACTCCCGCTCGTAAGTCGCCAGCTGAGCTATCGACGGGTCCTGCCTGAGTTGTTTCGCGGTCCTCTCGCGCTCATCCGCACGGTCATTGGCGCGGTTGGCGAGTGTCCCGGTGCCCCTGCGTGCCTTTTCGAGTTTGTTTATGCCGAGAAGTTCGTCGATGCCCTCCATCCGCTTCCCGCGGGGCAGCGTCAGAAAGTAGTCGAGACGGTTCTGCTCCGAATAGATAGCCCGCTCGAACAGGTCGTAGTCGAGTTCAAGCAGTTTTTTGATAAGTTCGCTCACCCGCCCGGCACTCGGACTCTCGACCACCTCCCCCGTCGCTTTTCTGAGTTCCGACATCGCTGTTCCCCTCCCCCTCTCGATGACGCGCTTGACCGTGTACTCGTTGCCATCCGGTGCGATGAAGCTGACCTCCACCTCTGCCTGGTCAAGAGCTCTGGGTCTGCTGGTGATCAGATCTTCAAGCTTGATGCGACGGGACTGTACGCCGGGCAGGGTCCCGAACAAAGCGTAGGTGATGGCCTCCAACACCGAGGACTTCCCAGATCCCATACTTCCCACCAATACGTTCGTTCCATCACCGAAGCGGATTTCCGTTTCGCGGTGCGACTTCCAGTTTTTTATCTTAACGCTGGTTATCATCCGATTTTCTCCTTAATCCCGCGTTCACGAGGTTTTCCACGACCCCGAACACGTTCCGTAACGCATCCTCTTCTCGCCCCTCAACCAGCAGGCCGTAAAGCGTGCGCACATCGAATATTTGGGTGTAACCGGCCTCGCGCAGGTTTTCCTCCAACAGGACCATGGCGGTGTCATCGACAGACATGCGCCGCTCCCTGAGCTCACGTAGGAGCTGGACCTTTTCCTCCAGCCCTGGCGCGACCAAGTCCCCTTTGCTCACCACCACCAGTGCCCTGTCCTCAAACTCCTGGGTGACCGCTCGCTCGTCGAACTCGCCGCGCGACGCTTCCTTGGCTAGCGTCCCGACGAGTCTCACCCTTATGAGCGGGAGTTTGTCGGGGTTTTTCCTTGGTTTTCCCAGAAGTTCCCCCACCTTGGCCCTCACCGCCTTGTTGAGTTCTGGAATGCTCACGCCCACGAACCTCATCTCGGCGTAGAAAAAATCTCGCGGGGAGGCGAGCTCCACAAAATCGTATTTGAGCCCGTCACCGATTTCGACCATGTAGAATCCCTTCGGCGTCTCCGCCTCGACCTGGAGGAGCTGGGTGCGCTCTGTGCCCCCTGGAAAGAGTAGCGGTCTGCCGTTGGCCGTGGACTCGTTCCGGTAGTGGATGTGGCCGCAGAGGTAAAGGTCGAAGCCCGCCGGAAGATCGGCCAGGTCCAGTGTCGGCCTTTCCTCACTAGAGTAGACGAACTTGCCCACGGACTGATGCAAAGCAATGATGTTGAACGCGCCCTCGACCGGTTTTGGGTTCCAAGTCGCGAGAACCTTCCTCGCATGTTGCTCCGGGACGTTGCTCATCCCGTGGATAGCTAGCCCGCCATCCGGGGTTTCGAAGACCAGCGCGCCCTGGTGCAGATGGATGAGCAGTCCCGCCGCCTCGAGCGCCTCGACGGGATTCGTCAGCCCCCGCGTCCGGCGTTCGTGGTTTCCGTGGAGAGAGATGACCGGGGTTCCGCGGAGGGCCACGGGCGAGATCTCGCCCGGTTCCTTGTCCTTCGCCTCGATGAGATTGACCTGGTTCCGCCCCCTCGCGAGCGGTGTCGAGAGGATGCGCAGGGCCCGCGCCCACACCTCCTGCCTCGGGACGCGGGTATCGAAGATGTCGCCGAGCAGCACGATGAGCTGCGCCCCGAGTTCCAGTGATTTTTCCACCGCCTCTCGAAACTGGATGAAAGAGTCGTGCTCCCGGGCGGTCCCCCACTTCGCTCCGAGGTGTGGATCTGAGATGACCGCGATCTTCAAGGAATCACTCACTTTATTTTGTCGGCGCGTGCTTAAGTGGATTTTCGGGACAACTTTCACGCCGGCGTAAACGTAAAGTTAAATCGGGTTCCGACGAACTTTGTTCGGTGTTCGAATGTCTGAGCCCTGGGTGGAGAAACACAGACCACGCAAACTCAAGGGCATCGTCGGCCAGCAGAAGGCGGTCCAGGGCCTCCTGAGGTGGGCCGAGGGCTGGAAGAGGGGGAAGCCGTACAAACGTGCCGCGTTGCTCTACGGGGCTGCCGGAACCGGGAAAAGCGTTGCCGCCGCCGCCCTCGCCGACGAGTTCAGCTGGGACCTGATCGAGATGAATGCCAGCGACCGACGCACCATGTCCGAAATCAAGCGTGTGGCCGGGGTCGCGGCCAGCGTGGGGACCCTGTTCGCCGGAGCCGGTGGTCGAAGATTGGTCGTGCTTGACGAGGCGGACAACATCCACGGCGCTGCCGACCGCGGAGGGTACAAAGCCCTCAAGGAACTCATCGCGGAGACCCAAAACCCGCTCCTGCTCATTGCAAACGACCAGTTCGCGATCCCCTGGGACATCCGAATGACGTGCGCGTGGATCAATTTCGGGAGCCTCACCGCCGACGCCATCATCAAGGAGCTGCACCGGATATGCAAAGAGGAGAAGATCACGGCCGACCCTCGTGCACTCAGGGTGATCGCGGAGACCGCCAAGGGCGACATGCGCTGCGCCATCACCGACCTGCAGACTTCGGCCACAGGCAAGAAGCGACTCGAACCGTCCGACCTGGCCCTGTACCGCCGGGACCGGGAGCTCAGCGTGTACGATTTTCTTGACAGGTTGCTCTCGGCCGAAAACGCGAAGGAGGTGAGGGCGGCGCTCTGGTCTCTGGACCTTCCGCCTGAGGACGCGCTGGTGTGGATAGACGAAAACATCCCGAAGGTCGTCGTGGATCCGGCAAGTCTGGTTAGGGTCTACGACGCGATTTCCCGTGCCGATATATTCCTGGGTTGGGCGAAAAGAGGACAGACCTACGGGCTGTGGGGATACGCAAGCGACCTGATGGGCGCGGGGGTGGCCCTGTCGAGGGGAAGAAATCTCAGGCGTGCCAAGTTCGTGTCTCCGGGGGTTCTCAGGCACTACGCGCGGACTAGGGTCGATCGAGCTGTGCGGGACGCGGTGGCCAAGAAAATTGCATTACGCTGCCACACCTCTGCTAGGATCGCGCGCAGGGACATTATGCCCTACCTGGGGATGGTCTTCAAGCACGACAAGGAGGCGGCCGACGCGGTAGTGGAAGAACTCGAGCTCACGGATGCCGAGTCGAAGTTTTTGAAAGTGCAGGGGTAAACTTGAAGGTAGTCGAGAAACTTTACCTGGGGAGGATCGCCACCCCGCTCTCCGACCGGAGGCGCCCGGTATACAACTGGTTCTCCATGAAGGAGGCGTTCTCGCGCGACCTAGTGTTCCTCCTAGCCGAGACATGGGGACTGGGAGAGGGTGACGTTGCGCTTGACCCATTCTGTGGGTGTTACGACAGCGAAACTGAAGTTTTGACAAAGAAAGGCTGGAAGCGTTTTGACACCGTGACAGTGGGGGATGAGATAGCTACGCTAAATCCAGCTACGTTTGAGCTTGAATACCAACGGCCACGAAGGCTCTATCATTACATTTACAGGGGCAAGATGTACAAGGTTAAATCCAAACAAGTAGATTTGCTTGTCACGCCAAATCACAGAATGTTCGTGGCGCAAAGGAAATCTCTCAAGCCAAAATCGGAGTGGATTTTTGACCTCATTCCTGCAGAAAGTATTTTTGGAAAACACGTTATTTACAAAAAGAACTGTAAATGGAGGGGGGTGGAAAAAGCGACTTTCGAGCTTGGAAACAGAAAGCCCCCCATGGATGATTGGCTTTTCTTTTTTGGCTTGTGGTTGGCTGGGGGTTCGGTCACTAAATACAGGAGAAAAAATGGGAAAGGCTATTTTTACGTCGTTCAAATAAGAAATTACAACGACGAGATTTTGAGTAAAGCGGTGGAGGTTGCACAAAGACTGGGCTTTAATCCGCACCTCACGCAGGGTTCGAAAGTGAAGATATATGACAAGGAACTGTACGAATACTTAAGCAAATCTGGAAAATCGCGTGAAAAATTCATACCTGATGACATAAAATCCCTCTCCCCACGGCAATTGGAGCTATTTCTTAATGCCTATTTGTTAGGCGATGGACGCAGGTCCACCGTTCGAAAGCAAAGAAATCCTACAATTCGTTGCTGGACGGCCTCAGAAAAACTTAAAGATGATTTGCAGGAAATTGCATTGAAGGCGGGCTGGAGCGCTAATTTTGCATTGTCCGCAAAAGCTGGTGAAAAGGACGATAGAATCCCTAGAAGGCAGATTTTTGCCGGGCGCAACACATGGATGCTTACTTTCATCCAGAAACACGATACACCTCGGGTTTACGGCAGACGCTCCGTGCGGGAAAGATCTGAAAATGTTGAAAATTGGGTTGACTACAACGGCGATGTTTGGTGTTTAGAAGTTCCCAATCATGTAATTTACGTAAGAAGAAATGGCAAACCTGTATGGTGTGGTAACTCCGGCACCGCGCCGCTCGCGTGCAGGGAACTCGGTCTGCCCTGCGTGGGCTTCGACGTGCACCCGGTCCTGCTCTTTGCGTCGCGCGTGAAACTCGGAGACTACGATGTCGGTAAGTTGAGGTCGGCTGTCCACGGTATCGTGAAGTCGAAGTTTGAACGCATGAAGGTGGAGGTCCCCGCTCTTGTGAGTCGCGTCTTTCCCAAACCGGTGCTGGAGGACATCGCTCACTTCAGGGGCAGGATCATGGAAGTGGATGACGAAAAAACTCGGGAGTTTATGCTGCTGGGGCTGGCAGTTGCTGCGATGAGGTGCAGCTGGGCGCGCAGGGACGGGGCAGCGATCAAGGTAGTCAAGCGTGCCGTCCCACCGCTCAGAAAAGTCCTGGAAGAACAGCTCCTGCGAATGTGCCGTGACCTCGAGCAATTCAGGGCGAAACCATCAAATATAACGATCGAACACTGCGACGCCAGGAAAATGAATCTGGCGGACGAGAGCGTCGACGCGGTGATCACCTCCCCGCCGTACTTCAGGAAACAGGAATACATCCACGTGTACCGAGTCGAAGGGTGGATACTCGGACTGGAGAAGCCGCGCGCCGACGAGCTCATCGGTGTTCGGGAGGGGAGTGCAACCGAAGAGGACTTTTCGGACGTCACGGAGTTCGTCGGCGAAAAACCGTTCGAGGCGAAGCTCTACTTCAAGGATATGTTCGCGGCCCTGCGGGAGATCTCGCGTGTTTGTAAAAAGGGGGCGGGCATCTGTATGGTCACTTCGGACGGGTGCCTGCCGTCCGGTCCGATCGAGGTGTGTGAAACGCTGAGCTCGATGGCGGAGAAGGTGGGTTTCAGGGCCAAGCAACTCGTGGTGGTGAACAAGCGATACTGCACGACGCCTGCTAGGAGGAGGGTCGGGATCTCGCGCGAAGCGCTGCTGATGTGGGAAAAGACAGTTTGAGGCAGAAGGAGCGGAGTTTTTCACTCTTCGCCGGGCGGGTGATGTGCATACGCATCGGGTGCATTTCGATGCCGTCGATTCGCTTGAACTCCCGCGTGACCGAGTTAACCAAGTTGAGCGACACCGCGCATGTCTTTGCGGAAGCCCGCCGGGTGGTTTGACCATCACGCTCCGCCAGCCACAGCAACTCCCGGTATACCAGCTCCTTTTTGAGCATCCTCCTACCGTTCTACTCTATCGTGCCAGTTTTTTTGCACCCCAGCATGTTCAGCTCGTTCGGGTTCAATTTTCCGCTTACGGGCCCCCACGGACACCATTTTATACACACTTTTATGTATGTGGACCAGAGGCGAGATCATGGAGCTGAACAAAAGCGTTGGGGGGGCAAGCAGGCCGGTCAACGAGGACGATCTGGACTTGTCTCAGCGCAGGGGTGGACGGACAGGTTGCTGCTGGCGCGCGTGGTTCTGGCGCTGCAAGTCACGCTTCCGATGATACGACAAGCGGACGGCCGTTGCGGCGATGGTGAGCACATTCGGGGAATTGAAGCTGCCAACGACCCATACGCGGTGGACAACCCGGTGACCCGCATCGTCAATAAGAACGTGAGGACCGCAAGAAGCATGACCTGGGATGTCATCCGAAAGTCTGGCGGACCAAAAAGCAGATAGCCCTGCGCCCGGGGCGGTTCGACGCCCCGGTGTTTACGACAAAACAGGCAAACCGCCATGCTCCCCTACGAAGGTGCGTGTCAACTTCACCGTGGACGAGGAACTGTACCACAACTTCAGGCAGTTCTGCAAGCACAACGGGTTAAAGATGAGCCAAGTCGTGGAGGTTCTGTAAAAAGCCCGGGGTAAACCTTGGTCAAAAACTGATTTAAACAACTTTATTTTGCGGTCG
>DTYD01000013.1 GCA_012962055.1 Hadesarchaea archaeon | reverse complement strand
AGTGGAACTGACTGGAACTGAGAACAGGTTTGGTGTGGATCCCAACTGTACTGTGGTAGAACCATATCACATCGAACAAGACAAATCATCTGAACATTTCAAGGAAAAAATCGGCACCACCGGAACTGGTTGTGGTCCTGCGAATGTCGCGAGAGTTAACCGCGTGGCAAAGCTAGCAAAAGATGTGCCGGTACTCAAACGCTTTCTCGCTGATGTTCCAAAAGAGGTGAATGATTCAATTCGAAAGGGCGAGCTGGTGCTGATCGAGGGCTCACAAGGTTTTGCTCTCTCTCTCATTCACGGAACATACCCATACGTCACTAGCAAAGACACCGCCGCCAGCACGCTCGCAGCTGATGTCGGGGTGGGACCGACCAAAGTTGATGACGTGATGCTCGTTTTCAAGGCATATGTGAGCAGGGTCGGGGCCGGGCCGTTCCCGACAGAAATCTCCCATGAAAAAGCAGAAGAGATGGGGATCGTCGAGTTCGGTACCGTGACCGGAAGACGTAGACGGATAGGAACATTCGATTTCGACCTTGCAAAACGTTCTGCCATGATAAACGGAGCGACGCAGATAACGATAACATGTTTAGACCGGCTTTTCAAGGGGGCCTCCGGAGCAAAGAGATGGGAACAACTTCCAAGCGAAGCTAAAGAATTCGTGGAAAAAATCGAGAAAGAAACCGGCGTGCCTGTGACGATTATCTCTACTGGTGTGGAGCTCGACAACATAATTGACATGCGCGCCGAGAAGACGTGAGGCTGTCGCTTGAGGCGCTTGGTGATCGCGGTTACCGGCACTCCCGGCACGGGGAAATCGGTTTTTGCGAGGGCACTGGCAAAAAGGCTTGGGGTCCCATTAGTGGACCTCAACGCCTTGATCGCCGAAAAGAAAATTTACAAACTTGATTCAGAAAGGACAAAAATCGCCGACCTCTCAGAAATGCGAAGGGAATTTGTCCGTGCAATCAAGGATACGGAATCTGTTGTTGTTGAGGGATTGCTGGCCTACCTCTTACCCAAGAAACTTCTAACCCATGTTGTGGTCTTACGCACCGAACCGAAAATACTCAAGAGACGTCTTCGCGCGCGGAAGTTCTCGGAAGCCAAAACACGTGAAAATGTGGAAGCAGAGGCGCTAGACATAATTTTGTGGGAGGTGGTAGATGTTCACGGTACCAGCAATGTCTACGAAATTAACACGACACGGCTAAAGCCTGACGATGCCGTTGAAAGGTTTTTGGACGCGGTCGCAGGGAAGATATCACTCAAGCCGGGGGGGATAAGCTGGCTCGAGGAGTACTTGAAACTCGTTAGAAAATCTTTTTAGTTGGCTTTAACAAACACATTTGGCGATAAGATGGGTAGCACTGCTCGGACCGCTTTGCTGATGAGTATGCTAACGGGGCTCCTATTACTGATGGGGGTAGTTGCAGGGTATCTCACGGGCATCTCGATTTCGTACACTCTGGGGATTTTTCTTGCCCTGGCAGTTGGGATGAACCTGGCGATATACTGGTACGCAGACAAGTGGGTCTTGAGAATGTACCGCGCGAAAATTGTTAACAAATTAGAACAGCCGAAACTTCATCGAATTGTCGAACGCTTGTCCTCCAACGCTCACTTGCCCAAGCCCAAAGTTGCTGTGATCCCAAACGATGCACCGAACGCTTTTGCGACCGGCCGTTCTCCGTCTCACTCGGTCGTTGCGGTGACTCGGGGGGCAACGCAGTTACTGGATGACGAAGAACTCGAAGGAGTACTGGGACACGAACTTGCCCACGTTAAAAACCGGGACATGCTCATCAACACCATGGCAGCGGTAATCGGCGCAGTCATAACCTATGTGATGTACTTCTCGATATTTGCTGGCGGACGGAGAGACAGAGGGGGTGGGGGGCTCTTGGCGATTTTGGCCATAGTACTCATCCCATTCTGCGCGATGTTAGTCCGGCTCGCGATATCCAGAGGACGTGAGTACGGGGCTGACGAGGGCGGGGCCAGAATTTCACGCAAACCACTCGCGCTGGCAAATGCATTACGAAAACTGCAATCGGTTGCCAATCGTGCTCCCATGCAGCAGGGGAACCCCTCCACGGGCCACATGTTCATAATAAATCCATTCCGGGGTGTCAGCCTTTCCGGCCTCTTCTCCACCCACCCACCAACCGAGGAGAGGATCGAGCGATTGGAAGAAATAGCACGGAAGAACAGCTTTTAGGACCTCAAAGCGAAACGTTAACGATTCGTAACGCTATCTCAAAAACTATGACCCCGATCGTGAACCCCAGCACGCTTTTGGGCGAAACCTTTACTCCGCTGCCTTCTTCCTTAAAATAGCGTATCAGCCCGGCGCCAGTTGGTGGCATTTCCTCCCGCCTTCGCATAAATCCACCAATCTACACCTTATCCCGCGGGTTTAAACTTTTTCCGGCGGGAAGTTTTAACCCCTTGAACGCCAAATCATAGCTGGTCGGATGACAAAATACGTCCCGGACGCGAGCGTCATCATCAACGGCTTTCTGAAGCGGCTGGCGGAGGGTGAACTTGTGGGGAGTGAGATACTGGTCCCCAACGCTGTAGTTGCCCAGATAGAGTACCAAGCCAAACAAAGCAGGGACTCTGGATTGATCGGGCTCGCAGAGCTTGGACACTTACAGAAATCATCAAACGAACGAGGAATAAAACTTAGTTTTGTGGGAGATCGTCCAACCGCAGAGGAATTGTCAAGCGCGAACTTCACCATTGACGCTGAAATTCGGGAGATAGCTCGATCCCAAGGCGCCGTTCTCATCACGAGCGACGCGGTGATGGCCGAAATCTCACAGATGGAAGGGATCGAAACGAGATACCTGGAACACTCGCGCGTGGAAGAGAAGCCAAGGCTTTTGAAATACTTTGATCAAAATACCATGTCTGTACATCTCAAGGCACGGGTCCGCCCAATGGCCAAAGTGGGGCGCCCGGGTAGGTTTAGAATTCAGGTCCTAGACGAGAAACCGGTTGAGGAAAACGAACTTCGCGAAATCGCGCACGAAATCTTAGAGTTCGCAAAACGCGACCCTGATGGTTTCATCGAATTTGAACGGGAAGGAGCCAGCTTGATACAGTTCCGGGAATACCGAATAGCCATCACCCGCCCTCCGTTCAGTGATGGTTTTGAGATCACCGCAGTCAGGCCTGTGGTCTGGGTGCGGCTTGAAGATTATGGATTATCGGATAAGTTAAAAGTGCGCCTCCGCGAACGTGCTGAAGGCGTGCTCATCGCTGGGCCACCGGGTGCAGGAAAGACTACGTTTGCGCAGGCACTGGCGGGATTTTATAGCTCGCAGGGAAAAATCGTCAAAACCATGGAGTCCCCTCGCGACCTTCAGGTGGGGGATGAAATAACCCAGTATACTGCCCTTGAAGGCGACATGACGAAAACAGCGGACCTGTTGCTGCTCGTGCGACCAGACTACACCGTCTACGACGAACTGCGAAAGACAAGCGACTTCCAGATATTCGCCGACATGCGCTTGGCCGGTGTGGGCATGGTCGGAGTGGTGCACTCCACGCGCGCAATAGATGCCGTACAGAGGTTGATCGGGCGGGTTGAACTCGGGATGATCCCCATGATCGTCGACACTGTAATTTTTATCAAGGACGGGGAAATTCGGGAGATTTATTCACTTAAAACAGTTGTCAGGGTTCCCTCCGGCATGGCGGAAGCTGATTTAGCCAGGCCGCTGATCGAAGTACTGGATTTCGAAACCGGGGAACCGCGTTACGAGATATACACATTTGGGGAACAGATCGTTGTTTCGGACCTGCGGGGGGTACCAACCAGACCGAGATATCCTGGAAGAAAAAGAAGGTGGCGATAGAACTCCTACTGTTTGGAAAACATGAACCGATTTTGAACCGCGACGACTTCTCCACTGTTTCTAGCATTAGAATAGGCTTCAAGCAGCTCTTTGTTGAGTTCTAAAAACACTCCCCCCCATTTAAAAGGACTTAAGATTTCCTTCGCCAGAACTTTCTCCCCTAAAATAAACAGTGCGGCAGCCAGAGCCTCCGCCGTGCTCAAAGTAGTTGGCCTGCCGTAGTAGGTTGGGTTAGCCGCAATCAAATATGGTAACGCTCTAGGTTTCAAACGCCTCTGTAGGTCTGCGAGTTGTTTGATCTTTTTCCAAGAGCAATCAAGAGCGACCACGCCACGAATTTTTGCTGTTTCACCATCAGCTTTTGACAGGGCCTTTTCAGCAAATGGGTCCATAAGAACTGCGCCGGAAGGCAGCTCGTGAAAATCGTATACCATCTCGATCTTCCCAACACGGTGTAAACGGGTCGCTGTGCATCGCTTTGGATCACACTCTCTGGCGTTGTAGACGACCAACCGCACGTCACCCACCACTTAAACTTAAACACGTTACCACAAGTATTGTATGGGATGTGGTGGACAAACAGGTGTTCTCCAACGCCGTTATCTTAGAAGGGGAAGAGCTTGAGGTTACGCGTGGATATCTAGTAATCAGCGGCGGTGTTGTAAAAAAAATCTCTGAGGGTTCCCCGCCCGGAAAAGCCACAAATCTGAAACATGGGTTCATCCTGCCACCTTTTATAAACGCACACACGCATGTCGTCGACTCAGTTGGGAAGGAACTTTATCTTGGAAAAAGGCAATCAAAAGTGGTCGGTCCTTCTGGTGAAAAATTCAAAGTATTGATTTCTCGCCCGATCAGAGAAATCGTCGCGGCGGCAGGGGCAACACTTCAGGACATGCTCCACACTGGCACGCTTGCACACTACGATTTCAGAGAGGGGGGGACCGCTGGGATAGGTCTCCTCAAACAAATCTCATCGACACCGATGAAATCCATAGCTTTAGGTCGTCCCACGAACTTCAAAGAGTTCCCAAAAGTACTGGAGACGGCTGACGGTGTGGGACTACCATCATTAGGTGCTTTCGACCCGGATGAACTCATCGAAATCGCTCGCCAGACACGCCGGGCAAAGAAATTGCTTGCCGTCCATGTCGCCGAAACCAAGAGCGCCCAGGAAACCTCGGTGAAATATTCTGGATGGAGCGAAGTGCAACTGGCGATCGAACTGAATTCTTCCTTTGTGGTACACGCCACTCACGCGACCAAACAAGATTTTGTGCTGCTAAAAAAGAAACGCGTCCCGGTTGTGTTCTGCCCGCGGGCAAATAATCTATTGAGTGTCGGCACGCCGCCTATTCACATAGCCCTCTTAACTGGAACGAGGTTCTGCTTCGGAACAGACAATGCGATGGTCTGTCAACCGAATATGTTCGAAGAACTTTCATTCGCCTGGGCGTGTCTGCGCAGCTCCACTCATTCTGCTGGAAGTAACGACGCACGTGCGCTCCTAAAAGCAGCCACCGTGGCACCGACAACGTTTTTTGATTTACCGTGGAAACCGATCGCTGAGGGTGAAAAGGCGACATTCATGATTCTGGCCAGAAGAGATAACCTCTTAAACATCTCGGATGTCTACGCCGGATTGGTCAACCGCGCGCGTGCTGATAATATTCGAGCGATTTACGTGAACGGTAAAGTTATTTAAGCTGAGGTATAGAAAAAAAGATTGGTTCTAAAGGAGTAACTCCCTCAGTACGTAATGGATGCGGGAACATGCAAGTAAAGGATGTAATGACCAAGGAGGTTATGTGGGTAGAAGTGCCGGGGTCCAGAGCTGACGCACTCGAACTTTTGAGGAAGATCAACGCAAGCGCGATTCCTGTGGTCAAACAGGGCACAAATGAACTGGTGGGCATGGTCACGTTGCAGGGATTATTTGAAAAACCCGACGAGAGTCAACTCGCAATGTTGGTTGATCGGAATGTCATCTCGGTGGCGCCTGATGATAAACTAGAGGACGCAGCGAGAAAAATGTTGGGTTCCCTAGTTCGGAGACTGCCTGTGCTGAAAAACGAAAAACTTGTGGGGATAATCACGGTGAAAGATATCGTGCACCGTGCAATTGCGGAAATGAAAATAGAAAAACCTGCTGCAGATCATATGCGCCCCCACGTTATAGCCATATGGGACGGCACCACGCTCAAAGCCGCCCTTGAGATAATGGGGCTCTCTAATTTCCGTGGTCTGCCTGTGATCAACGAGAAAGGAGACCTAGTGGGGATCATCGACGACTCAGACATAATGAAGGTGAGTGATGTCGAAGTCAACTCCAAGATAAGCCAGGTGGCAGGGCGAAGCGAGGGTGACAGCTGGACATGGGACAGCGAGGCACGTATCTATATCACGAAGCGTCAACTCAAGGTCCCTGACAAGCTCGTGAAAGACGTGATGACAAAAGACCTCATAACGATCACGAGAAAAACCCCGATCAGCAGAGTAGCCCAGCTGATGAGACAGCACAAGGTCGAACAAACCCCGGTCCTTTCGGGAGACGGCAAACTTGTCGGCCTCGTGAGAGACATCGACTTACTCCGCGCGCTGGTATAGTGGATAATCTTTTAGGCTTTCGAGCCGTTGAAATTGCGGTGGACCCGTGGAGCAAAAACGAGATGAAGTGATGGATATAGCTCGCAGACGTGGCTTCATCTGGCCCTCGTTCGAGATCTACGGGGGAGTGGGTGGCTTCTATGATCTTGGTCCGCTTGGAACAATCATGAAAGATAAAATAATCCAAAAATGGCGCGAGTTTTACGTTATTCGAGAAGGCTTCTTCGAGATAGATTCTCCCACCATCGTGCCCGAGGATGTCCTGAAAGCCAGCGGACATGTAGACCATTTTGTCGATGCGATGACAGAGTGTCAAAAATGCGGCGTGGCACTTAAAGCAGTTGACCTTGCGCGCGAACATGTGGGTACAGATATCGAAGGCGTGCCTAAGGAAGAGATGAAGCAGTTTATCAAAAAAAACAAGATACGTTGCCCCGATTGCGGCGGAGAACTTGGCGAAATTTTTTATTTCAACGCGATGTTTCAAACCACTATCGGACCAGGGAGCAAACGCATGGGGTACCTACGGCCTGAAACCGCTCAAGGGATTTTCATCGATTTTAAACGGCTTCAACGACATGCTCGCGGCAAGTTACCGTTCGGTGTGGTACAAATCGGTAAAGGATATCGGAATGAAATTTCCCCCCGTCAAGGAATAATAAGACTGCGAGAATTTACCATGGCGGAAGCCGAAGTTTTCTTCGACCCAAAAAATTCGAGTCACCCTGCGTTTTCTGAAATGGCTGGTGATCGGCTTAGACTCTGGCTGGCAAAAGACCAAGCAGAAGGTAAAAAACACATCACAGAGGTAACGGCCGAGCAAGGTGTCAAACGGGGCATGATCTGTAACGAACTCATGGGCTATTATCTAGGACTGACAAAACGTTTTCTGCTAGAGTTGGGCATTCCCGAAGACGTCATACGTTTTAGAGAACAGACCTCTGGACAGCGCGCCCACTACTCCAAAGAGACCTGGGACGCGGAAGTTTCCACAAACCGGTT
>DTYD01000012.1 GCA_012962055.1 Hadesarchaea archaeon | reverse complement strand
TGAAGATGACGGATGGTTTCCCCACCTGGTGCCCCGGCTCCAGATCAAATCGTTTCGCCTGATCCCACCCCGTCACTTTTACTCTCAGTTGTTTGGCTAGGTTCTCGGAGGTCGACGGCATGAACGGCGCCAGAGCCACGCACAGGACCTTCGCTAGGTTAGCACAGTTGAGAATGCAGCTCGCTGCCTTCTCTGGTTCCTTCTTTATGGTCTCCCAGGGTCTGCAGGACTGGAAGTACTCGTTCCCGCACCTAGCGATGTTCATGATCTCCTCGAGGGCCTGCGTCACCTTCAGGTCCTCGAACAGTTGCTCAATTTTACGAACCCGGTCGCGGATTTCGGTCTCAAGTTTTTTGTCCGGTTTCCCATCCGGCACCTTCCCGCCGAACCGGCTTTGGGTGAATGTAAGGACGCGGTGGACGAAGTTTCCCAGCACGTCCGCGAGTTCATCGTTGAGCCTCGCGTGCAAGCTCTCCTCGGAGAACCCGCCATCTTGGCCAAATGATATCTCGCGAATCAAAAAGTATCTGATCGCATCAACAGGGTACGTTTTTACGAGATATATGGGGTCAATTACAAGACCTTTACTCTTGCTCAATTTTTTTCCCTTGTACGTGACAAATCCGTGGATGAAGATTTTTTTCGGCAGAGGCAGGCCGAGGGAGAGCAGCAGAGAACTCCAAATCACGCAGTGATGCCAACTTATATCTTTACCAATTAAATGCACGTCCACAGGCCAAAATTTCTTAAATTTCTCAGCAGGGTAATCTATTGTAGTCAGATAGTTTGTCAACGCATCTACCCATACGTAAAGCACGTGTTTTTCATCTTTTGGTAATTGAATTCCCCACTCAAAATCCATCCTAGATATGCAGAGGTCTCTCAACGGTTCCTTCAACCTATTCAAAATTTCATTTCGCCTGCTTTCCGGTTGGATGAAATCCGGGTTTCTCTGGATAGAATCTAAAATTTTGTTTTTGTATTTACTCATTCTAAAGAAATAACACTCCTGAGCTACTCGCTCGACCTTCCTATCATGGATTGGGCACTTTTCGTCTACTAATTCTTCTTCAGAATAGAAGGTTTCGCATTCGACACAGTAAGGCCCCTTGTAAGTTCCCTTATATATATCCCCAGTCCGCTGTAGCTTTTCAAATACGAGTTTGACTACTTTTGCATGCCGTTCTTCGGTGGTCCTGATAAAATCGTCATAAGAAATATTTAACTCGTCGCTGAGCTGTTTGAATTTACTCGACATTAAATCTACGAATTCCTTTGGATGTTTGTTGACTTTCTTAGCGTATCTTTCAATTTTTAAGCCATGTTCGTCCGTACCAGTACTGAAGTGTACCTCAAAACCTTGAAGTCTTTTAAATCTGGCGATAGCATCCGCGCATATCTTTTCATACGCATGCCCTAGGTGCGGATTTGTTGAGGGGTAATCAATTGCTGTAGAAATGTAGAATGTCTTCTTCACGAAATCGCCCCTTGGGCACGGGCACCAAATATTTCATATGACTCCTCCGAGAGCATGCGGGAGACCTGCGCCGCGCTTTTTAAGCTACGGCGGTTTTTTAATTCGGTTTGGAGCAGAAGGGTCGCCAAATTGTATACGGGCCTCGCGACGTAGAACTTCATTTTCCCACCTTTTCCCATTTGGGCAGGTGCAATTTAAATTTTGGAGGTTAGAGGTTTTCACAATTTTATTAACCCCTCCTTCTCAATAGTCTCAGGGGGTAGATTTGTGGTTAAAATCTTGTTGATAATAGCGCCCGAAAACTTCAGGGACGAGGAACTCCTGCATACGAAGCAGGAACTCGAACGCGCCGGACTGCAGACTGTCATAGCGAGTTCGAGGACCGGTGAGGCAAGGGGAAAACTCGGAGCCCGCGTGAACGTGGATCTAAAGTTGGAGCAGGTGAAGGTTGACGATTACGATGGCGTGGTCTTCGTCGGCGGTCCTGGCTCAGCGATGTACTTCGACGACAAGCAAGCGCACTTGATAGCGAGGGAGACGTTCAGCAAGGGAAAGGCGACCTGCGCGATTTGCATAGCGCCGGTGATCCTGGCAAATGCCGGAGTCCTGAAGGGCAAGCGGGCGACGGTCTGGAACGGCGAATACGTCGGTAAGCTGGAGAGCGGAGGTGCGACCTACACGGGCAGCTCGGTTGAGGTCGACGGAAAAGTCATAACCGCGAACGGTCCGACTGCGGCACGCGACTTCGGGCGCGCGATAGCTAAAGCGCTCAAAGGTTAGGTGGAAAATTGGCAGACATCCTGATCAGGGGAGGTCACGTGATCACGATGGACCCCCGGCGGAGGGTATTCGAGAGTGGCTCGGTTGCGATCGATGGAAATAAGATCGTCTCGGTTGGGAAGGAATACAAGGAAAAAGCAGATGTCATAATCGACGCAAGGGGAAAAGTCGTCCTGCCCGGGCTGATCAACGCCCACACTCACCTCTCGATGACCCTGTTGCGGGGTGCCGCCGACGACATGCCGTTGATGGGGTGGCTTAAAACTAAAATCTGGCCGGTGGAGAAAAACCTGAAACCAGAGGACTGCTACACCGGGGCGTTGCTCGGTTGCTTGGAAATGATAAAGTCGGGCACGACCTGTTTCGCCGACCAGTATTTCCACATGGACCGCGTGGCGCAAGCTGTTGAGGAGTCTGGCATCCGCGGCATGTTATCATATGGCATAATCGAGCTGGGTGATCCAAAACGGAGAGAATCAGAGCTGCGCACG
>DTYD01000011.1 GCA_012962055.1 Hadesarchaea archaeon | reverse complement strand
GGCCCTGCCCCGGACGTGTGGCCCGGGGCTCGTCTGGCTTTCGCCGCAAAAAAGTCGGTTCAGGCGGTATATCTCTTTCAGAGGGATCACCGAAAGTGTTCCCCCTGCCCTCCTCCCCACCTCCCTAGACGGGATCTTCCCGCCAGCAGAAGATAAAAATAAATGATATCAGCCCATTCTAACCATTGATGACATGTTGATCGGGAGAAAGAAAGCTCTTTACACACTCGAAAACGCGGGGTGTTCCAAAAAAGTGATTCAGCACTGCCAAACAGTGGAGCGGATATCTCTCACGATAGCCAAGCGGATACTTTCCCGCGGACACAAACTCGACATACACCTTGTGAGCGGGGGGGCCCTCTTACACGATATAGGAAGAGCCAGTACTCATGGGGTCTGGCACGGTGTCGAGGGTGGCAAAATCTTGCGCCGTCTGGGCTTGAGAATGTTTGCAAAATTTGCTGAACATCACTTGGGTGCCGGGATCCCAAAAAACGAAGCTATAAAGCTCGGATTACCTGCTCGTGATTTCATCCCAAAAACACTCGAAGAAAAAATTGTCACCTATGCAGACAAACTCGCGATGAGAAACCGGAAGATTTCGTACGGACGAGCACTGGAATTGCTCAGATCCGATCTCGGGCCAAAACATCCCGCAATCGAACGCTTCAAAAAACTTCACGAAGAAATTCAGAACTTAAGTGGTGGTGGGCCCGCCGAGACTTGAACTCGGGACCTCCACCTGTCTCCCTAAAAACAGGTGTAAGGGTGGCGTGTATTAAGGTGTTCACCCTTCTTAACCGCTGGACCACGGGCCCAATTGGTTTTACTTTTTTAAGGTTAAAACTTCTTCATCTCATCGAAAAGCTTAAAGAAACGGCAAGCCACCCATGCTGAGGCGAATCATGCGCGAACTTGTAGTGGCAATTGCCCAGCTTGACAGGGTGTTGGAGGCTAACGTGGAGAAAGCCATCCAGTACATTGTAGAAGCGGCTAACAAAGGGGCAGGGGTTGTTTGCCTGCCGGAGTATTTCAGCACCGGTTTTGGGTACAAGGATCCAGCGAAAATGCGTGAAGAACTCGGTAAGCAAGCTGAACCGATTCCGGGGCCAACGATCCAGAGATTGCAGCAAGCTTGTAAGGCCGGCCATGTGGGGGTAGTTGGGAGTATTGTCGAGGCTGTTCAAGGCAAGTTCTACAACACGGCTTTTGCCATTAGTCCAAATGGCGAGCTGACCAACACATACCGCAAGGTCCACCTATTCCAAGTTGAATCACAAATTGTGCAGCGCGGAAGCGGGTGGGGGGCGTTCGAGATGGGTTTTGGGAAAGCAGGCATAATGCTGTGTTACGATGCGATTTTTCCCGAAGCGGCGAGAGCACTGGCGCTGGCAGGCGCGCAGGTAATCTTTCACCCAGCTGCCTGGATGGACCCATTTTTGCCCCAGTGGAGAATAGCAACGAACGCTCGTGCACTAGAAAATCAAGCATGGGTGATCTCGGTGAACCGCGTTGGCAAGGACGAACTATTTACCTACTTTGGCAGGAGCGGGGTGGTCGATCCTTATGGCAATGAAGTGCTCGAGTGCGGAGATAAGGAAGGGCTCGTGGTGCTGAAAATAGACCTAGACAAGGTGAAGGGGTTTAGGAGCTTTCTAAACTTTCTCGGTGACAGGCGACCTGGGGCCTATACGCTGTAGCTCGACTTCAGAGAACTCCTAAGATGCCTAGGACATCCATGAGGATCCAGACTGTAAGTATCAGCACGACCAAAAATTCGAGCGTATGCATGCGATGAGTATTCACCCTGTCCACGGCCATCGTGTAAAATTCTTGGAGCTGAGAGAGCTTTTTATCGACTAGCGCGAGCCAATCGCTGATGTGAAAGCGCTCCGATGCGATACGGTAGAGTTTGCCCAAGTACCACTCGCCCGTGAACTTGAGGATGTTGCGCAAGTCCGTGATCGAATCGGTTACCTCAATGCGCAGCTCAGCGAGCTCCCTTGTCGTACGCGTGAGTTCACGGTATTGGCGGCGCATCCACGCTATGCCAAACCATGGCGCAGTGAAAGTGGCGCGCAGCGAACCGTACATGCGCTCGATGCGGCGGTCGAGCAGTTGGTCATAGGTCTTGAGCTCAAGTAGCTGGATTCGAGCGAGCTCAATCATGCACACGAGTTCGTCGGTGTACTCAACTGCACCGCTGATCAGGGCAGAGTACCAGTCGACGATGACTATGTCCTCGTTAGAGTAACTAAGGTAGAATTTCAGGGCGTCCTCGGCCTCTTTGTCGCTGAATGAGCGCCAGTCCTGCTCTCCCCGTAGAACTCCCGCAGTCTGCTTTTTGAATTTCGTCAGAAAATCCTTCGCGTCGAGTCTTGGATCCGACTCTGCGATGAGGATGAGGGTGTAAATCTCGGGGCGCTCGAATGCAGGGTAGGGGTAAACTATCGCCGATTTGATCGTCTTTTTCAGCCTATTGAAGAGCCCGAGAGGGATCTCGTCGAAGTCTATCTCTTTGCCCGCGACTTTGACGCGCCCCTCGTTGAGCCCAACTAGCTTTATCAGGCTCTCCACGCTTGCTTTGCGGAACTCCACCGCAACGTAAATGCCGATCACGCCAATCGGGAATATGCACCCCTCAATCGCCACCTTATGCTTGTCCACATTTCGAGAGCCTAGATCGACCACGATGGGCTGGAGTCCGACCTCTTCATATTTCGGAGCTAGGATCCGGGCCCCCTTCGCGCGCGGGCGTTCGATGATGTTGAGCTTTTCTTTTGGTAAACGCTCAAGCAGGATGTCTCCGCCAACATCGTAGAAGTACTGAAAAATAATCCGTCCCGTGAGAGAGGGAAGTTTCTGCATGTGGGATTCCAATAATGTCTTTGCTTGAAAAATTTAAGGATGGCGCCGGGGCTGGGATTTGAACCCAGGAGGCCCAAAGGACCAACAGGTTAGCAACCTTTGGCGGGCCCAGTAAGGCTAGGCCTGTCGCCATACCTGGCTAGGCTACCCCGGCATCCACCGTTATTTTTATCGTTTATCGTTTAAATTGATGAGTCAGCCTGTTTACCTGTCTATAAACAACCTCTCCCTAAAGCCCCGGAGGGCGACATGAAAACCACGCTAGAACTTGAGCTTTTTGGGATCTGTGTTGGTGATGGAACCATGAGCGCAAATAAAAATATGTAGAAGGCGGCGAGCGCGCCCGGGGTCGACGCCTTCTCCGCACATCGATTACTGGTTCCAAGGCTCCACCCCGTGATTCGCAAGCGCCGAACGTCCTCCCAACCCTTGCTGATTCGGATTGGATTTGCCCCAATCTTCCGCCCCTGGGGGGTTCGAGAGGTAAGGGCAGTTTACCCCGACCCTACGGCCGAGGCCCTGCCGCTGCCGACCCTACGAGACGTGGCTTCCACGCCGGAAACCAGGTCGACGTACAGTTCCAGCGCCTTCCTCGAGCTTTCGGCCCACCATAAACCCCATTTGTGGTTACAGGGGAGGGGTATCCCCCCGCCATAGCCCGCCGCCATATCTATCTTGATTTGCCAGAGATAATAGTTTTCCGCTTTAGTCCCAACCCAAACTCGCGCAGAAGTTCACAACTTTTGCACATACCTGAAGACGTCGGCTCCCCGCAGATTTTACACTCGCACAGTTCGAATTCCGGCACGCTCCTCGCGAGATGGGGTTTCATCCGGTCAAACATCCTCAAAATCATGAACTTAGAATTGGGATGATTTGTCTCAAGTTGGTTCAGAAAATCGCGGATCTCAGTATGGATGCCGCCGGCGTAGGGGCAAACTCCTAAGTGTACTTTAATGCCCTTTAGCAACGCGTAAACTGCCACCTCCTTCTCAGGGATCTCGCGCAGCGGTTTTATCCTCGGAACGAAACCCTCACGAGAGGGGTAGCCCGGCCCCAGACGATAAAGTCTCGAAAAATCTGCGCGGACGTAATTCAACATTATTGCTTGGACTTCGTCGTCGAGGTTGTGTGCAGTGGAAAGTTTGTCTACTCCGAGTTCCCGCGCTGCTTGGTTCAGCAGCGAGCGCCGCATCACCCCGCAGTAGGTACATGGGTTTAGCCCTGTCTTCTTGCGCTTCGCGAGCATGGCGATCTGATCAAGTGTGGCACCGAAGGTTTTCCTGAAACTCACCGCGAAGTGTTCGATGTCCAGCAGCTTCGCGTTCTCCCGCACTATCGACATGCTCCTGTCCCGGTAGCCTTTTATCCCTTCATCGACCGTCACGGCTATGAGCTCGCAGTTTTTCCTTTCGCAGTGATCGGCCAAGAGGTGCATGCACGTTACGCTGTCCTTTCCTCCCGAAACTGCGACGGCGACCCGCTCACCTGGAGACACAAGTTTGTATTTACCCATCGCTCGTCGAAAGCGGCGCTCCACGCTTTTGATTATGCAGCGATCGCAGAGGAACACTCCTGCGTATCTGCGGTTGTAGACTGCATGCCGACCGCAGAAATCGCATTTCAACACCTAACCACCCGTCACGATCGGCAATATTTCAACTGAGTCTCCATCGCTCAGACGTTCGTCTTCAGTGACTATTTTGCCGTTCAGCTTCACAACGACGGTTTCCCGGTTCAGCCCCAACTGTTTGAGAAGATCAGCGATTTTTGTTTTTTTCACGACCCCGACCTTCCGCGCAACCTTTTGTCCAGTTATTCTAACTCTGACAAGTGTCTTACCCAACTCCATCACCTCATAAGCCCAGGGGCTATATTCATCAATATGAGTACTAGGACTAAATATGAAAGAACACGGACTGCTTTCTTGGATTTCTCTTTCGAAAACTTGCGTTCGAGAATCGCCTGCATCATGTAACCGCCGTCCAAAGGCACAGCAGGAAGCATGTTGAAAAGTCCAACACCAAGATTGAGGACAAACATCCATTTCAGAATTTCGATCGCCGCCCACGGGACACGGAGGCCATACACATAAGGATGAAACACTGAATCTCCCAAGAGTTCCGACATCGCCGCCCCCAGTGTAAAGAGCGGATTTGCGAATTTCCAACCAGAAACAGCCGATGTCGTCCACAACCCCAACGCACCCCTATTCTCATTTTCTGGATGCCGGACCAAGGTGGCGTATATCGTCTCGTTTTCTGTGGCCACCAAGATGTTGTCGCCCGGTCGTTTATTCTCCAAAAAATTGTAGTAATCATCTAGTGTGTTTATATGCACATTGTCGAGTTGATAAATCCGTGCTCCCAAAGTGAGGTTTTCCGCAGGATAGTTCTCAGCCACAGCGTACACATAAACCCCGGGCTTCGGTACCAGAAGTAGTAGAATCGCCACAAGGCATATGCACCCAAATATCACATTTCCCATCGAGCCGGCTGCAAACACCCGTAGTCTTTTTGAAGAAGGCGCTGACATCAGTTCCTTTTCATCGGGCTCAACAAATGCCCCAAACATCACCACTACACCAAACGCTCCCACAGATTTGGTCTTGAGCCCTTGCGCGCGTAACAAGACACCATGGGAGAATTCGTGGACCACCAAGAGGCTTGCGACTGCCACCAACCAGGGGACGACAGGCAGCCACGGTATCAGACCCGGGTACACGAGCATTATGCCCGGGAGCTTTACAGGCTGGGTAAGCACGAACACCAGATTTACGATGAGATTTACGAAGATGAACACCATGAGGAAAATCCCGATCGCCGCCGCTACGGTACCGTACACGCGCCATCCATGCTTGGAAATCCTCGCTACGCGATCGATAAAATTCAGTCCTCGCTTCGTGCGCCACATTATCAAACCAGGAGAAATTTGGAACCCGTGTTTTTTGAGTCCGTACCAACGATTTATCAGCCCGATGGCGTCCCAGAATAAAACGAGCATGGCGATGGCGAATAACACATCGTTGAGCATTTTGGACACCCTAGTGAATAACCATTGGTAAAGTTTAAACTTCTGCCTTCCTCGTGTTCTTGTGATGAAATGTTCTGTTTGACACTGACTGCGGTAAAAAATCGTGCTGAGGCCGTAAGACTAGGCGAAAAACTTGTATCCGAAAAGCTTGCGGCGTGTGTAAGTGTAATCCCAAACGTGACGTCCACGTACCAATGGCGGGGAAAAATCGAGCGAACAAGAGAAGCCATGGTGATGATGAAGACCTCCGAGAAAAAAATTGGCCGATTGATCCGCCGAATAAAAGAACTCCACAGCTACGAAGTGCCGGAGATACTTGTCCTAAGGATTGAACGAGGTTCGTCAGATTACCTGAAGTGGGTTGAAGGAAGCCTGATGTAAGGTTTTGATGTCATGGTCAGGCCCATCCATGTAGCCGATGTTATGGAGGTCATTTATAATCAGGCGCACTGGAGGCTTTTTGGGGAACTCAGAAAACAGGCCTTTGGGATGATGAAACCTCTCGTGAAGGCAGGATTTAACCCGATAGTTCATGGTAGCATTGCCCGCGGGGATGTGGACAAAAACAGCGATGTCGATGTTTTTGTTCCCCAAGTGGTTCCATCCTACAAAGTGGAGTTAGCCCTTGATGAGGCCGGATTCAAACCCATCAAACGTGAGATAGTGATGGCGACCCCTTGGCAGCTCCCCAAGGCACACATTTACATCGAGGAAGACCGCTCGATCACATTTCCGCTCGCGGAACCCAAACCGCTCGAACTGGAGTTTTACCATTTTGGGGGCGCGGCGAGCCTTGAGCAGGCGAAGGAGAAAGTGCGCGTGCCCGGCGTCGATAAGCGGCTGATGCTCATTGAACCAACTCCACGCGGGCACGTCGAGAGCCCGGTCGTGGGAAGGGAGGCGGAGGCGGCAAAGCATGTGGGGGTGAGTTTGAACATCGTACGTGAGCGGGTGCAGGTTTTGACCAGACGGGCAGATGTTGGCCGTACTGGGATTTTTGTGCAGCGCGAGCTCGCACCTGACGAGAACTTCGAGACGGTGTTCAATAAGTTATTGGAAGGAAAACCCGCGATGAAGCTCCGCCTCAAGAAGAAATGACTTTCTTGAACCGGGAAATTACGAATTCCTTATCCAACGCAGATATAAAATTGCCAGCACGTGGTCCGGATTCTCGGCCGAGGAGCGCGAGGTATACCGCCTTGAACAATTCTGACGCCTTTAGTTCGATCTTCTTTCCAACCTCATAGATGTGGTTATGAAGCTCTACCGGCGTATACTCACGCGATGATAAATCGGCCGCCAACTGTGCGAGCCCCTCCTTTTGCTTTTCGGTGAGACATCTGACAGCTTCAAACGGTAACTCTTCCGCCACTTTGAAACGCAGACGCTCTGGTGCATATTTTGACACCCAGTTCCCTGCACAACTTAAACGGTGGATAGCCAGTTTGATATCTACCCTAGTTGGTTTCGTCAGAATATTTTTAGATGCCAAAACTTCAATCGCATGCTTTTCATCCCGCATAACCTGAGTCAGCACCGTGGCGAACCTGAACGGCACGCGCTGTACTGGCTTTTTAGATGGTTTGCGGAGCTGGGAGAGTTCGTAAATGCGCTTGAGCTGTTTCTCCCGTCTGTCGCTTGTCTTGACCTCTCCAAAATAAACCTGTTCCACCAAATCGAACTCATCATACAAGTCTAGCAGCGGGAGGCCGGGATCGAAATCCTTCGCCTTCGTGGATTTGCTCCTGAATATAAAGTGGCGTAAAAGTTCTGGTTCTGCTATTTCGAGCCACTGGGGGGGCGTGAACACCACCCCCTTGGAAGACGACATCCGGCTACCGCGAAGACTTACCCACTCGTAAGGTACCGGGTACGGGGCGAGGTACTTGAAAACATGTTTTGCGATTATTTTTCCTGTATCGTAGCTTCCTCCCACAACAGCATGATCCTTCCCAAACGGTTCGCATGTCACTTTCAGGAGTTTCCAACGTGCGGGCCACTCCACGCGCCAAGTCAGTTTTCCCTCCCCTTTTGTGTAGTCCGCTTCCCCTTCGTGTCCGCAGCCGGAGGCGTAATCACATCCCTCACACTTGTAGTTAACACAATTATCGTGCCAAGCAAATGTCCTCGTCGTCGCCATCCTTCCGCATTTCTCACAAATTGCATCGTAAGGAAGCCAGTCCTGTGGCAAGGGTTCTAAGCGATATTTGTTGAGTATCGCGCGGATTTTGTCGGCATGCTCGAGGGCTGTTTTTATGAGTCCCGCCATCTTCCCGCCTCGGTAGATCCCGGCCCCCGAATAAATTTTCACTTTAACGCCGAAGTCGCGGAGCGACTCGATGAAGGGACGTGCAAAATAATCAACGAAGTTCTTGTAATCTGGGTCGGGTGAAGGGATATCGATGTAAGGCATGCCCAAGTACTGTCTGTATTTCTCAGCCAACCCCTTCTCGTTCAGGGGCCACGGAATTCGACGCATGGGGTCGTAGTCATCCGCGTACCAGAACGCCTCCGCTTTCCCACTTAGTTCCCCAACAGCACGCCTGATCCCATCAGCTATGAAAACATCGTTACAGTGACCTATGTGGATGGGCCCAGACACAGAAATTCCGCTTGCGACGACGTGTCTCTTACCCCGCCTGAGCAGGAGCCTCGCAATTTTATCTATCCAGTGCATGCCAACCGCAGTAGGTTTAAACTACGCACGTAAAATCTTAGCGGGTGCGAGATTGAAACCTGCCGACCGAATGAAAGGAATCCAGCCATCGAGCACCCTCAATGTTCTCGGTCTGGCAAAGGAGCTTGAGCGCCATGGCAAGAAGGTCATCCACATGGAGGTGGGTGAGCCAGATTTCGACACGCCGACCCACATCAAAAAAGCCGCCGAGGAAGCCCTTGCCCGCGGGATGACGAAGTATACTTCAAGTCTGGGCATGCCAGAACTGAGGGAAGCGATCGCCGAACACCTGAAGACGAAAGGAATCGACACTGAGATGAAAAACGTGATCGTCACTCCCGGAGCAAAGCACGCCATATTCTGTGCGATGGCGGCTGCACTTGACCCCGGCGACGAAGTGGTCATCCCCAGTCCATGCTGGACCTATGAAGCGATGGTTCGCATAGTCGGAGGTAAACCTGTTTTTGTAAAGACAGCCCGTAAAAACGGGTTCAAATTGGAAGTTGAGGAGGTTCAAAAAGTATTGACCCCCAAGACCAAAATGCTTCTGCTCAATTACCCGAACAACCCAACGGGTGCGGTGATGGAAGGAGATGAACTTCGCCCGATTGTTGACCTTGCCGTGGACCGCAAGCTGTGGGTGATTTCAGACGAGATTTACGACAGCTTGGTCTACAAAGGTAAACACGCAAGCTTACTTTCTTTCCCGGAAATGGTGGGGCGAACGGTCTACATAAACGGTTTCTCAAAAGTATACTCTATGACCGGATGGCGTTTGGGATACGCAGTGGCTCCGGCCGAACTCGTAGCCGAGATGAACAAAATTCAACAGGCCTCCACCTCCTGCCCCGCCAGCTTCGTACAGTCGGCAGGGGTAGCTGCTTTACGTGGACCCCAAGATTTCACCGAAAAAATGCGCAGAGAATTCCAAAAACGTAGAGACGAGATCGTGAAAGGACTGAACTCCATCGATGGAGTAGACTGCCCGAAACCGGGGGGGGCGTTTTACGTTTTCCCAAGCATAGAGAAACTTAACATCCCGTCGCTTGAGTTTTGTGAGGTCTTATTGCGGAAAGCGGATGTCGCGGCTGTGCCTGGAAGCGGTTTCGGTCCATATGGGGAAGGACACGTGCGGTTCAGCTATGCAACATCCATGGAAAACATCAAAGAAGTTGTCAAGAAAATCAAGGAAGTTGTTGGCGATCTTCGGACTCGTAAATAGAGGTCAATATTCTTTTAATTTCCTTGGCCCTCTCCCGCCCAATACCTCGAACTTTCCTCAGCTCGTCCTCGGGTGCGCACATCACTCGCTCCACTGTACTGAAGTGCTCTAGCAAACGCTTCGCGAGAACGGCTGAAATACCCGGGAGCCCCTCAACAACAAACCGCTGAAATTCGGGCAGGGTTAAACCCTTGGGTTCTCCGCGTATAGCGACTTCCCTGCACACCGTCATCTGCTCTCGCTTGGCGATTGCAAAGAGGATAAAAGCCGTTTCTTTTTCATCGCAAGCTGGTAGTGTCGGAACCCTGAAATCCACGGCGAGCGCGGCCAACGCCCCCCGGACCGCATTTGGATGAATCGCTCTCCGTGAATAAAGGTCACTTCCTTCGAGGACCAGTACCGGACATTCGAAGGTCTCGCGCAATAATTTGACCTGTTCCAGAAGCCGCTTGTCCACGATCGATTGCAGAAAATCTTCTACAGATTTTCGCTCAACCCCGACACGGTCGCTGAGGATGAAATCCGCTACGTCAAGCTGGCGGGCCTCCACATCAGTACCGAGTTTTGCGAGCTCGTTGACGACACCAGAAGGTATTTCACGACGATCGGCTATTATTTTCAATTTTTTCCGGGCCATGCCCTCTGGTGTTTTTTGCTCCAACACTTTCTCATCCCTGACCGGGGACATTTCGCCGTCCAAACAACCAATCAGCCCGAAGTTATGAGCACCGTGTAGACCAGCACCCACACGATGAGCCAAAGAATGAAGTAGGGGAAGAATCCGGTCATGGCAACATTGGGCTTCTTGACGGCTCGGGGTTCTTCAACCATGGTCACCAAGAATTTAGCCTTGATTTTCGGGCATGCTGTCAACTTATATGAGATATAAAACAAAATGATTGCTACGAGTAATGAATAAACGTTGAGCTTAATGTCAGAACCCGTCATCACCCCTGAAATAAGCCCGGCTACCGCTCCTGCAGCTGCAAAAAATATCGTCAATCTTTCGACCGACAACGCAGGTTTTTTAACTGGTTCCATTTTTGACCCTCGGTGAGCGTATGAAGTTGTCCATGTCTAACTTGGACATTATGGTCTGCGCTCGCGAGCTTAAAAACGCTATCTATTTTCGAGTAGACAACGTTTACGAGCTTGACGGCACGATTCTCCTGCGTCTGCGCTCGCGAAATGGAAAACGGAAGGATTTGATCATGGAACTTGGACGCAGAATCAACTTCACAGACCGTGTTTACAAAACTCCAAAACAGCCGAGTTCTTTTGCGATGCTCCTGCGCAAACATCTCGCAAAGACCTGCCTTTTCGCCGTCGAACAACCGGATTTCGAGCGCATCGTAGAACTGGGATTCTCCGGGGCAGAAGAGCGCTTGCTGGTCCTGGAGCTCTTCGGCAGGGGAAATCTGATACTCTGCGACCAGGCGCGGAAAATTATCCAACCTTACAGGGCAGAGGTATGGCGACACCGCACGCTCAGATCTGGGGATTTTTACACGTACCCCCCGAAAAAGTCTCCTGACCCCAGAAAACTCACCGCCGCATGTGTGGGGCGGGCTCTCTCGAGCGCCCCGGACGTAGTGCGGGGCCTAGCCGTAAATCTGAACCTCGGGGGACAGCTCGCCGAGGAGGTGTGTGCCCGGGCGGTAATACCCAAAACCCGCAGGCTGGACGAGCTTTCGGACCAAGAACTTGAAGCGATTATTAACTCTGTAAAAGAGCTACTGGAACAGGAGCCGGCGCCGTGCATCGTCTACGCGGACAAAAAGCCGGTGGATGTTCTACCGTTCGACTTTAAAATCCACTTGGGGAAACCCGCGAAAAGGTTCGGCTCCTTCAACGAGGCGCTGGACGAATATTTCAGCGCACTGACGGTGGCATCCGCCGCCGAAAAAAGGAAAAAGCGCTTGGACCGAGAACTCCAAAAACTTCAGAAGAGGCAAAGACACCAGCAAGCACACTTTGCAGAGATGTACGCGAAGTCCACCGAGCTGAAACGAAGGGCCGACCTGCTCGCGATGTACCACCCACTGGTAGATGAACTTTTGGTCCGCTTGAACAGAATCAGGGGGAAGAAGGGCTGGCAGGAAGCCATCGCTCTGGTACGGAAAGCCAAGGACGCCGGGGAGGCATGGGCGAGGGCGTTCAGGCGCGCTGATCCAAAAACGGCCGGAGTGGAGACCGAGCTGGCCGGACAACGTATCACGTTAGATCTCCGTTTGTCCGCGTTCGAAAACGCGTCCCAACTTTACGGGCAATACAAAAAACTGGCGGAAAAGTCAGCGAAGGCAAAGGCGGCGCTGGAACAGACCGCGCGGGAAATCGAGAAGTTATCAGATATCGGAACGCCTGAGGCCGAGAGCGCTCCATCCCCGAAACGCAGGAAATCAAAATGGTTCGAGCGCTACCGGTGGTTCATCTCCTCGGACGGGATGCTCGTCATAGCCGGGCGGGACGCGAGGACCAATTCCGAGGTGGTCGAGAAGTACATGGAGCCAAACGACCGACACCTTCACGCGGACATCGTGGGTACGCCCCACGTTGTAGTCAAGACAGGCGGAAGAGAAGTCCCGGAGACGACACTGCAAGAGGCTGCGGAGTTCGCGGCGATGCATTCAAGGGCTTGGAGGGAGGGACTGGGAAATTTAGATGTTTACTGGGTGATGCCGGAACAGGTCTCAAAACGGGCCCCGTCAGGTACGTACCTTCCCAAAGGTAGCTACGTCATCGAAGGGGAACGCAACTTCCTGAAGGTACCTGTCAAGGGGGCGGTCGGGGTTCTGGTGGTGGACGGAGAAGAGGTCGTGACGTGTGGACCTTCCAGCGCGATGCAGAAGCACTCGCGGGTGGTGGTCGAGGTATCCCCTGGAGGATCGAAGAAATCGGAATTGACGCGTAAGATTCAATCACGACTGAAAGCGGCTGGCATCGTGGTCTCGCTCGAGGAAATCGAACGAGTTCTGCCCCCGGGCAAGGGTGAGATCCAAAGGTGAACGCGTGGGCAGGCGAACATTAGCACTAGCAATCGGTTTGTTGATATTTGGCTGTTTGATTGCTCCAGAAATTGGTCATGCTCAACAGGATTTTGTCTACACCGTGGAAGCGGATGGGACCATCGACGCCGGCATCTCAAACTTTGTCAGAAAAGCTATCGATCGGGCGGAGCGGGACAACGTTCCATTGATAATCAAACTCAATACGCCTGGAGGACTGCTCTCAGCCACCGAGGAGATCGTTGGGCGGATGATGACCTCCGAGGTGACGATAGTAGTTTGGATAACACCTCGCGGAGCGTGGGGCTTTTCCGCTGGTACCTTCATCCTCATGGCGTCACACGTTGCGGTGATGGACAACGCCACGGCCATCGGCGCCGCACAGCCCAGGCCCGAAGACCCGAAAGTGACCGCGGCGATGGCGGAATGGATCGGGTCGATAGCCAAGGATCGGGGGCGCCCTGAAAATATCGCAAAGCTTTTCGTGACCGAGAGTAAAACGATGGATCCAGAAGAAGCGTACGAAAATCACATCATCGAACTCCGCGCTTCGAGCATCGACCAGATTTTGGACAATATCGGGATGTCAGGTACGAGCGTCGAGCAGATAGATATGGGTATATTCGAAAAAATACTGAGGGCGCTGAGCAACCCCGATGTGGCGTCCATATTGTTAATACTGGGCTCCCTCGGCCTGCTCTCCGAAATTACGACCCCGGGGGTAGGAGTTCCGGGAGTGGCCGGGACGATATGTTTGCTGCTCGCTTTTTGGGGCCTGGGGATGTTCCAGATAAACTACGTTGGAATCGCGCTCGTCCTGCTGGGTATCGCACTAATCGCGGCGGAAATCTTCACGCCTGGTTTTGGTGTCTTTGGAGTCGGCGGCGGGGTGGCCCTCATCCTGGAGGTTGTGTTATAGGAAAAAGACCTATTGATATATTTTTAGATGGAATGAAGATGTTTGGTGGTAAAGTAAGTGTGGATACATGCTGATCCTGAAATAAGGTATAAGAGGATCGCACAAAGAGAAAATAAAGACATTGCAAAGGTTAGGAGTGAAACCAAGGGGAGAGAAGAAATTGAAAAAAGAAGATATAAAAAAT
>DTYD01000010.1 GCA_012962055.1 Hadesarchaea archaeon | reverse complement strand
GGCGAAACTATCCGTGGAGCCAGAAAAAATTTCGTGTCAGGCCGGTGTACAGTTTGACACAGAATTTTAGGACGGGAGACTTGAAGGAACAAACGTTCGTCATGGTGAAGCCGGACGGTGTGAAGAAGGGGTTAACCGACGAAATCGTTGCGCGCATCAAGCGGGCCGGGCTGAAGATAGTTTCGATGCGGCGGCTTAGGATGGACAGGCAGACCGCTGAAAAATTTTATGCTGTTCACCGAGGTAAGGAGTTCTTCGGGCGTGCAGTCGAGCATGTACTCTCCGGAGAGGTGGTTGCGATGCTGGTGGAGGGAGATAACGCGATCGCGCAAATGCGTGAGTTGATAGGTACCACCGACCCGGCGAAAGCCGCCAAGGGGACCATTCGGGGTGATTTCGGGACGGGCATCACGGAGAATGTTATCCACGCTTCTGACTCCGCGGAAAGCGCTGGGCACGAATTGGAGATATTCTTTTCGTAGCCGGGGAGGACCCGTAAATGAGAAAATGGAATAACTCTTCCAGAAGAGAGATCTAGGAAAACAGTGTGGTCAATTATACAAAATCCAAGATGTCGACTACTTCCACATCTTCCGCAGTTACCTTTCTCTTGTCAGGAACAAAAAGTATCCTTCGCTTCGCCTTTAACTTGTTCAGCTTTTCAACAGCTTTCTTGATTTCTCCTTTTCCGAGTTCATCCCCCCACTTCATCTCCAGTACGACCTCCGGTTTTCTGAACCTGAGTAGGCAACCATCGACATCGAAGTCTTCCCCCTCTGCAACGCTTTCCTCCAGTCCGAGGCGTCTGGCCAGTAATCCTCTGACCTCGTCCTCGACTACCCTCGGCATCGCGTTTTCCACCAGCTTTTCCATTTCCTTTTCGCTAGGTGTCCGTTCCGAGATGTTGTACCTCTCATCGGCGTAGTAGAATATCCTGACGAGCGGAGAAACGTGCCTGTAGATGAACCTTTTTCTGCCACACACTCTCACCCTTTTTATGATCCCGAATTCCACTAGGTTGTTCAGGTATTGCTGAATCAGGCTTGGGTCATCTTTTTCATGAGCCCTCGGGAAAACAGATGGCTTGAGATTTCACTCGAGATCACCTTGCCCCCTGTACGTTCCATCCTCCCCGCCGGGCCTTTGGTTCGAAAGTGGTTAACCACAACTGAATGCAACCAGACAGTATGTGTTAAATAGGTGGATAAGAGTGAATCGTGCTCTTTTTGGTGGTTCTCCTCTCATGCTGTTTTACAAACGAGTTTACTAATTTTTCAGGCACTTCTTTCCAAACAGAGACCGGGAGATGCGTCTTTTCCCACATAACTCTAACTAAGGGCTCTTGTCCCGGCGGATATACCTGTGTCCTAAATTCCAAAATAAAGTCGTTGCAGGGCTTCAAATTGAACTGCTGGCGTGCTTCTCAAAATCCACAAGAATTGTAACAGATGAAAGACGCTAGAAAGGATGTATTCGATAGTGGGATTCGGTATATTTTGGCTTGAATTCTCATTTTCTCTTTTTGATCGGGTCGAATGCCTTAATGTCCGGCACGCGCTTGAGTGTCTCATCGTGGGTCATCAGCCTGATAACACCTTTCCTGCGCATCGATGCCAGCAGCGTCGCGTCCCTGCCCCCTATACCGAGGTGGGAGTACTTGAAGAGCTCGTTCGCGGCTTCTCTCGCCAGATCGAGTGTCAGCTCGTCCACCTGCATCGGAAAACTGAGGAAGATGTCAAGTTTTTCTTTTCCAAGCACCGAACCGAGATTCTTGATCAGAAAGTGAGCGACCTCCATCACCACCACCGTATTGATCATGACGCCTTCACGGAGGGATTTCCTAACAGCCGGGGCCACGGATTTGTGCTCTGGGGCATCGGCGTCCAGGTAGTATGCCCAGATATTCGAATCAATCATGATCATGGGAGATGCCCCAAATCTCCTTCAGCTTCTTCGCGGGGACCTTCGAGCCCCTGACGCAGCCTTTCAGCTCCCGCTCGAATTTTTCGATGTCGGCGCTAGGTTCGATAGTTATCCGGTCGCCCTCCTTTTGGACCTGCAGAGTCTGGCCCTTCTGGAGGCCCTCTCGAACCTCGGGAGGTATCGTTATCCTCCACTTGTCGTCAACCGTGGTTTCTCCCACTTCTTCACCCATCCCACTTCTTGTCCCACCATCAAGATAAACCTTTCGCTCGCGGTGGCTTTGCACATAAATTCGTAAAATCCGCTGCTTGCACATAAATTCGGGAGGTTGCACATAAATTAAGAACTAG
>DTYD01000009.1 GCA_012962055.1 Hadesarchaea archaeon | reverse complement strand
TGCACATACCAACTGAGCGAACTTTTTCACTTGTTTCATGCTGCTCACTGTCCGCACACCGTGGCGTGGCCCCAAAACGAAGTACCTGTGGAGATCATCGTAAATTATGTTAGAAGTGCTCCGTGAGGGAATCTTTAGTTTTGGGGGGTGAACCTTTTTGATTTCCTCCACCACCTCTCTGCCTAACCCGGCTAGTTTCTCGCTAGCTTTTTGCCTATGTCCTCGTTCTCGCCTTGTCTTAACTTCCTTCTTCGACATATTCCACACCTGTGAGTTTTTTCAGAAGAGGTTTAATATCAGGTTCTTTCATCCCTGCCAGCCTCGCGGCTTTCTTGGCGATTATCGGTAGATACTTCTCAAATACTCCAGCCCTCTCTTGACGTTCTTTGATCTTTATCTTTCTGTAGAGAAACTTTCTCAACTCTCGCGCAACCTCCATGATGGCTGTCCTTATCTCGGTGAGAACCTCTGGCTCATCCGCTATCGACTGCTTGCCCGCGGATGTATAAGGAACATAAGCCGAAACGACGTTTACAAAAATGGTCAAAGGCGCTGCTGCGGGGTCTACACCATAACGACGCCAGTCAATGTTCCTCACAGCTGTAGTTATCGCACATCCACCTTGATCGAAGATTAGAGGCGCGCGATTGGCGAATCTAATCAATTCCATTCCGACTTCGCTTTCACCCTTCTCGTTCTCACCCCTATCCTCTGTGGTCCTACCAGCGTTTCCACCGTACGCGATGCCAGCCTCCACAAGAAATGACAGCCCACCCCGGTAGACCCTTGGCGGGCGAGTGATTGTGTAGACGAATTCAGGGTTCAGTATCTGCCGCATGCCACTTTCGATGTCTGCTGCCCCTATGGGTCTAAGGCCGGATGTAGGGGGTGCATGTAATTTGATTTGTTTGAATGCCGAAACTATGTGTTCGGCCTCTTCCCACGTCAACTGGGATGGTTTTTTGTTGGGCGGGATACCGGCTAACCTGCACACTTCCTGGGCCTTGTTTCTACTAACCCGGGAAAGTTCTGTTGAGAGGAAGCTGACGACGTTCCGGCCCTTTGTGTGTTTCGCTAAAATAAGTAAATCATCTGACATTATGCCCCAAGGATGTAACGGCATTGGCTTGGGCCGATCCGGGATTTTGTTTGTTGCGTTCTCAAAAACTGTTAGTGTACCATCTGGTTCGACAAAGGTTATGCGGACATGAGGATTCGCGATCGCAGTCATGCGGAGATAATTGAAAGGACCGTATCGGGAGCGCATGTATGAGACATCTTTGGCCTCGATTTCTACGCGTGTTCCCTGCCACTTTCCCTTGAATTTCTCTTCGTTGAGTATCTTACCTTCATTTTTGTCTACATCTATCATGACATCCGCCCGCACAATCTCACCGTTACCAGTTGAAGTTATCACAACAGTTGGTTTGCCCGACGTTATCTGACCAAACATCACGCTTCCGGAAACTCCGATTCCCTGCTGCCCTCGAGACTGCATGTGGCGGTGTAGCTTTGTTCCAGCGAGCATCTTCCCAAACACATCTGGGATGTATTCTCTAGGGATTCCGGAAGCGTTGTCCTCGATTACGACCTTGAAGTGCTCGGATGAATCGTTGACTCGTTTAATTGCGACAAATATTTTTGGCAACACTCCTGCCTCCTCAGCACTGTCAATCGAGTTGGTAACACCTTCATGGACTATCGTGGTGAGGGAACGGATTTTGCCGGTATAACCAAGCATTGCAGCATTCTTACGGAAAAATTCACTCACACTGTGCGCTCTAAATTCCCTGAACAGTTCATCCGCAGCAGTCTTCATCCCTCACACCTCATTAAAATTCCTCTTTTGCCTTAAGCAACTTTTGGAGACAACTTCGTACACATTCAGCGTGGCATTGCCCTGTTTTTCATCTCCCTGCGTTTTCGCTCTAAGAATTTGTAGACCGTCGAGTGTTTGGCACCGGCCAACAGCATTTGGACTGCTCCACGGACAACCGCCAATTGCTCCACACTCCCGATCGCTGCTACAGTCCTCCCGTAGACCGAAACGTGAGCGTTGGTAGTCTGCTCAATGATCCGGCGTGTTTTTCCTCGTTCACCTATCAACCTGCCTTTAAGTCTAACGACAGCGCGATCGGAGCCCCCGGCAAAGTCCCTGATATCAATAATTTCCAAAAGCTGATCGTTCTCAAGCAGGCGGAAGGCTCGCTCTGCGCTGAACCCACGAGCTATGGCGACTATCACATCTCTCGCTTTTAACACTCCAAGAGGGTCGTCTCCGGGCTCTATCTGCACCTCTCCTGTTTCGCTGTTAAGGGTGAGCTTGACCCCGGTGCGCCGCTCAATCTCTCGCTTTGCTCTTCCGTCTGGACCGACAGCAACCCCTATCCGTTCCTTGGGCAGTCGAGCATACATCTGTCCAACCAAATAACCACCAGATCCCGACCATCCACACCAAAGAACCACTAGACCTTAAAATATTCCCTCACGGATCGGAAAAAAATTGCGGCGAACATGGCATGCGAAATGTCATATTTAACTTTAAGAAAACTGGTATTGGATGCCGGGGTAGCAAAGCCAGGTAATGCGCACGCCTTGAGAGCGTGTGGCCCTCTGGGCCCCGGGAGTTCAAATCTCCCCCCCGGCGCCACCGATTTCGGTGACCCGGCGAATTCGCTACATCTTTTTACTTCCGGCGCAAGAGTGTTCCCGGAGAGGTGAGAAAAATAATCGAAATCGTCGTGTTTGTCGCTGGGTTGCTGGTAGGTCTTTTGCTGTGCTACGTGTACCTGCGGGAACGCCTGTCGATGCAGCTGGAACTGTGGAAAACCGAATTCGGAAATCAACTCAGGCGCGAGGTACTGGAGCGAAGCAGGACCGTGCTCAAAGGAAGGATAGGCGAACAGTTGGCTCCGTTGCTGCCAATGTTCAAACACGAACCTTCGGATGCACGGTTCGTGGGTACACCCATAGACTATGTGGTATTCGAGGGCCTGCACGAGCAGGACCCCCGGGAGATAATTTTCGTAGACGTTAAAACGGGTAAAACTGCTGCTCTCACGCCCGTCCAACAAAAAATCAAACAAACAATCGAACAAAAACGGGTCAGATGGGAAACTATCCACATCGGTACGCTCGAAAAACAGACTGGATGAGGGATCTTCGAACTGAGGCGGTTGATCGTATAAATGGTGTGTTTTCCTACCAGCGGTTTTGGAGGTGAGCCATTCATAAACCGTCAACTGGCCCATCGATATTTTAGCCCAGATTCCAATAGTTTTAAGGGGGAGCATGAAGCGCTTCGAGTGGGTCGAGCACCCGAGCGACATAGGTTTTCGCGCGTACGGCAAGGATCTGGCCGAAGCCTTTGAGAACGCTGCCCTTGCCCTGTTCGAGGTGATGGTAGACACGAGCAAGGT
>DTYD01000008.1 GCA_012962055.1 Hadesarchaea archaeon | reverse complement strand
CGATATCATTAGGACATGGGATTATTACTTACTCGTCCGTCACCTGGCGTTACTCGATGAAGTGCCCTACAAGACCGTGTTGATAAATGGGATGGTGCTCGGAACCGATGGGAGGGCGATGCACAAGTCGCTCGGGAACTACGTGGACACCACGATGGCGCGGGGGAAATACGGTGCCGATGCTCTCCGTCAATGGGCTGCTATAGGTGCCTCAACCGGTTCCGATATCCCTTTCAGCTGGAAAGACGTGGAATTCGGTTATCGTTTCATGCGAAAATTCTGGAATGCCGCCCGTTTTGCTTCCACCCATCTGGATTCAAAGATCGCCAAACTCGAACCGAAAAAGCTAAAGTTCAGACCCCCTGACCGCTGGATCCTGAGCCGCTTAAACCGACTTGTGAAACTAGTCACAACATGGCTTGAGGACTTCCAATTCAACCGCGCGCTTGGCAGCGTCCAGACGTTCATATGGCACGAGTTCTGCGACATGTACATCGAGGAGATCAAGCACAGGCTTTACAATAATGACCCCACTTCCAGCGCCGCCAAGTTCACGCTATACCACGTCATCTTCACCGCAACCAAGCTACTCGCTCCTTTTGTGCCGCATTTCGCCGAGGAAATTTACCAGACTTACTTCTCAGAGAATTACTCACATTCGAGCGTCCATATATCCGAGTGGCCAGCAGTTGATGATAGGATGATCGACGATTCGGCGGAGGGGCTGGGTAAAATCACAAACACCGTGGTGAGCGCTCTCAGACAGTTCAAGTCAGAGCGAAAGATGGCACTTAGTCAAGAGTTGCCCAAGGTGGAGATCTACACTCCCAATAAGAACATCGCGGAACAGTTGAAGTCAATAAAGGAGGACATCTCGGGTACGATACGAATAAAAGAGATCGAGATAACTAGTCGCAGACCCAAAATGGCGGAGCGCGTGCTGTCGGTCGAACCTGATTTCGCCAAGCTTGGCCCACGTTTACGCGGTGACGTGAAAATAGTGGCTGATGCGTTGCGCAAATCAAATTTAGACGACATCGCAAAACAGCTGGCTAAAGGTGAGATATCCATAAAAGAAGGGGGAAGGAGGTTCCAGCTATCATCCGATGAGGTGAGGGTTGTAAAGGAGACCGAAAGCGCTGGGCATAAAGTAGAGGTTGTGGATATTGCAGACCCGGCGCTCACGGTTTTAATATATTTATCCGGTTGAGCGAAGCGAAGATATGACCATGATCACGACAAACAGGGCCACAAACAGTATTAGCATGACCATCCTAGAACGAGCCATGCGTTTCTGCTGTTTCTTAAACACGTCCTCACATGACGGTGAACAGAAAAACTTGTCTGCACCCGTCGCTTTTCCGCAGACTATACAGTGTTTGTGGTCTTCGATCATTCACTCACCGGGATTATCGTTGTGCCGTTGTGGTTAGCACCCTTTAAAATCTCCGGCAACCTCCCCATCTCCTCCACCCCCAGAAACAGTGCCTTCATCTTTGACCTCTCTATCAGTTGGGCTGCAACCGGGTCGATTATAGTCTTCATCCCAGGTTCCGTTTTCACGCGCCCGAATTTATTTGCAAGCTCTACCGTGGTCATGCGCTCGATCTTTTTCGCTAACGGATCACGTTTTGGGTCGGCCGTGTAAATACCGTCGACATCCGAGAAGAACACCAGTACATCCGACCTGCTCGCCTTGGCCACCATGGCAGCCACTGTATCGGTCGTCTGTCCTGGATTCGTCCCGCCCATCACCGGTACCTTGTTTTTCAGTACGGCTCTCACAGCAGCTTCAACAGTCGTAACAGGATCCGGCTCGGCCACGTTTCCCAATGCGGATATCAGCATCCGGGCGTTCAAACGACTCACATCTATGCCGATTTTGTCCAAGTAGATGCCCGAGGTCCCCAGTATTTTGGCAGCCCCCATGTACTTCCTAGCAGTCCCACCCCCACCCGTGACAACCAGCACGTTGTATCTTTCGGACTTTAACACGCGTATTGCCCTAGCTGCTTCTTTGACCAGGCTCACGTTTGGCTCTTCGGGCGCGAGGACCGACCCTCCAAAACAGATGGTGACCATCATTTTAACACCACACAAGATTCCACGTCACGTTATTAATGTTCACGGTCAAAACCATATCTGTGATTGAGATGACAATGGATTCCAAGGCACGTTACCGCTTTAGACGGATGTTAGATGATTTAGAGGATAAAAGGGGCAGGGGGACCGAACTGATTTCGGTCTATATCTCACCAGATACTGATCTAGCTAAGGTCATACAGCAGCTCCGCGATGAACAGGGGACAGCATCGAATATAAAGTCAAAGAGCACGCGCAAAAACGTCACGGCGGCTCTAGAACGCATCATCCAGTTCCTCCGCACATATTCTGAAACAAATAGGAAACCGCCCTCACATGGGATGGCGATATTCTGCGGGAACGTTGCAGGTAGGGAAGACATCGCAGACATCAAGCTCTACTGGATTGAACCGCCCGAACCGATAACAATCAGGATGTACCGATGCGACCAAGAATTTGTGCTTGAACCCTTGCGTGAGATGCTCCAAGTGAAGGAAACCGTGGGGCTGCTGGTCATGGACAGACGGGAGGCCACACTTGCAACACTCCGGGGGAAAAACGTCAATATAGTGAGGAAGCTTACCTCGGCCGTCCCGGGAAAACACAGTAAGGGAGGGCAGTCGGCCAGACGATTCGAGCGTCTCCGAGAAATAGCGGCCCACGAATATGCAAAGCGAGTGGCCGAAGCGGCAAATGAAATATTTTCGCAGGTTTCGAGCCTGAAGGCAATCGTGGTGGGTGGTCCAGGTCCCACGAAAGAAGACTTCTTGAACAGCGGACTCCTGTATGAAAGTGTGAAACGCAAGGTTGCAGGAGTACTGGACACCGGTTACACCGACGAGCAGGGAATCAAGGAGCTTGTGAGCAAAGCTGGTGATGTCCTCGCTGACCTAGAGATACTGAAGGAGAAGTCACTCATGCAGCGCTTCATGGAAGAGCTCGTCGCGGGGGGAGGTCTAGCCACTTACGGAGAGCGCGAGATAAGGCATGCTCTCGAACAGGGGGCTGTGGAACTGCTTTTGGTCTCGGAGGGGCTTAGGAAGAACAGGGCAACTATCCGATGTCAAAACTGCGGGCATGAGTTTCAGGAAACCGTTGAGAACCTCGGATCATATCAGAGGCAGCTAACGACACGGGATTGTCCAAAGTGTAGTGAGGAAAAGCTTTCGGTGACTGAAATCCAAGACGAAGTCCAAGAACTGTTGGATCGCGCCGAGAAGTTTAACACAAAAGTTGAATTTATATCCACAGAAACGGAGGAAGGAAAACAGCTCCAAGCGGCGTTCAAAGGTCTGGCGGCGATACTGAGGTTTAAAGCAATCACGTAGAAAATGACTTTTCATTCCTTCCGCCGCAGTTTTTGTTCGGGCTTTACGTGCCCGCTAACCACGATTTAACGTATCTGAGCTGCTCGGGTGTGTGCTTTTCCAGTTTAATCCCAAGCGAGCGTAACTTCAGCTCTGCTACCTTCCGGTCTATGTCCTCCGGGACATCATGAACTTCAGGCTCCAACTCCCCACCATGTTTGGCGAGGTATGTCACGCTCAGCGCCTGCAGCGCGAAGCTCATGTCCATTATCTCCATCGGGTGGCCGAGCGAACGTTTTCCGGCGAGATTGACTAAGCGCCCTTCAGCGAGCAAGTAAAGCCGTTTTCCGTTTTTGAGTTTGAACTCCATCACATCTTCTAAAATTTCTCGTTTTCTCACGGAAAGTTTAGAGAGCGCGGGAATATCTATTTCAACATTAAAATGGCCAGAATTGCACAGTATAGCACCATCCTTCATTTTAGTCATGTGTTCCTTTCGAATCACGCTGATACTTCCAGTTGCGGTTATGAAGATGTCTCCTGATTTAGTAGCTTCACTTAACTCCGTGACCCTAAAACCATCCATTGTCGCTTCGAGTGCTCTGATGGGGTCCGTTTCAACGACCGTCACAATCGCGCCCATACCTTTGGCACGTGAGGCGATGCCGCGCCCAACAAAACCATATCCTATGACCACGATTTGTTTGCCTGCTATCAAAGTGTTAGTGGCGGTCATTATCCCCTGAAGAGTCGACTCTGCAGTTCCAAATCTGTTATCAAAGAAACGTTTTACTGGGGTGTCGTTAACCGCGATGACCGGAAACTTCAACGCACCCTCGGCCGCCATCGCTCGCAATCGATTCACACCAGTAGTTGTCTCCTCGCATGCCCCGATGATCTTCTGAACTTTTTCAGGACGCTTGGTGTGAACCATCGAAATCAGGTCGCCCCCGTCATCAACCAAGATGTCTGGGCGATGGTCGATTACCCGATGGATGT
>DTYD01000007.1 GCA_012962055.1 Hadesarchaea archaeon | reverse complement strand
GACATGATTGAACTCTATCGCCTTGCCAGTGCGATGGGATTGGAATTTGCCACGGCCACCACTCACAATTCGTTCTATTTCCATATTACCGACAATCAATATGCTGATAAAGAAAAAGTTGCGTGCGCTTTTTCTGGAGGTCTCGACTTTAGCTTGGGGATCGAACTTCTCCGCCGGAAATACGGGGCCAAGGAGATCATCCCGATCACGGTTGACGTTGGGCAGGGAGAGCAAGAACTGGAAATGTCCAAGCGCCATGGCAATGCTTTGGGTGTCGAGCCTGTTTTCATCGACGCGAAGGAAGAGTTCACCCGCGAATGGGTCAGCATGACGATCAAAGCCAATTCCAATTACGAAGGTTACCCCGTGTCAACATCGATGACACGGCAACTCATCGCCAGAAAGGTGGCGGAGAAGGCTGTGGAGCTGGGCTGCGACGCTCTGCTCGAAGGAAGCAGCGGGAAAGGCAACGACCAATATCGGATGCACAACGTGTTCACACTTTTTGCCCCCGGTCTGGAGATCCTCGTGCCAGTAAGGGATTTCGACCTGACCAGAAATGAAGAGGAGGAACTCTGTAAAGCCTGGGGAGTGCCTGTGGCTGAGACGATCACGGGGGGCGACGACAAAACCCTGTGGTGCCGATCAATCGCCAGTGGCGCGATAGACCTAGACCAAGAGCTTCCAAAAAACATATGGATGTGGTTAAAAGTGCCGGAGGATGCCAAGGACGAACCAACGGAGATCGACATAGAATTTAAGGAAGGGGTACCGATCGCGATGAACGGAAAACAGATGTCGCTTCACCAACTGATCTACGACCTGAACTACATCGCGGGGGAGAACGGCATTGGACGCATAGACATGTTCGAGGACGGCATAATGAACCTGAAATCCATGGAGATATACGAGGCACCCGCGGCTTACGTTATCCTGTTCCTGCATAAAGACCTGGAACAGTTCTGTCTGACGAAGGACGAGCTCATGTTCAAAAGTATTGTGGACCAGAGGTGGGCGTACATGATGTATCACGGCGAAGCGTTTCATCCGTTGAGATACGAGCTGGAGGCGTTCATAAATCAGTCGCAGAAGCACGTGGAGGGGGAGTATAGGGTCAGGCTCTACAAGGGGAACGTGGAGATCGTACGGCGGCGCTCCTCGACCGGTCTCTTCGCCCCCGAGCTTCGTTCGATAAAGGCCACGGGATTTGACCAGCGAATGTCCAAGGGTGCAGCTCAAGTCTGCGGATTGCTATACTAGGTTCTCGCCATGAGGAAAAGAGTGAACCCATGACGAAGCTCTGGGATAAGGGGTACAGACTGGACAGGGAGATAGAGGAGTTCACCGTTGGGGAGGACTACATTTTGGACTTGAGGCTGGTCACAGCAGACGTGTTTGGTAGTATCGCCCACGCTAAAATGCTTTCAAAAATAGGTATTCTTACCACAAATGAGTTCAGTAAACTCAAGAGATGTTTGCTGGAAATCCTCTCCGCTGGCGAGAAGAGACGGTTTAAAATTAATGTTGAGGAAGAGGACGTACACACGGCAATTGAAAATTTCTTGACTCAGAAGTTGGGCGATCTCGGCAAAAAAATCCACACGGCACGTTCCCGGAATGACCAAGTTTTGCTCGATATAAGGCTGTTTACGCGGGACAGACTTCTGGACATCAAAACCGAAGTGCTGAATTTGGTGCGCACGCTGGCCAATTTCGCAGAAAAAAACAAGAATGTTCCCATGCCCGGACGTACCCATACCCAACGGGCAATGCCTTCGTCAGTTGGGCTCTGGGCATCCGCATTTGCGGAGTCGCTCTTGGACGACTTCGAACTACTCAAAACGGCGTATCGCCTGAATAATCAATGTCCGCTCGGTTCGGCCGCCAGTTACGGTGTGCCTCTTACCATCGACAGGCAACTCGTAAGTGACCTGTTGGGTTTCAAGAAGGTCCAGAACAATGTGCTGTACGCGAACAACAGCCGGGGGAAAATCGAGGGGGTAGTTGTTTTTGCGTTGACCCAGGTTTCCGAGGACCTGTCCAAGCTCTCCAACGACCTCATGTTCTTCAGCATTCCAGAACTCGGTTACTTTACCATACCGAAGGAGTACTGCCCCGGTTCCAGCCTCATGCCCCAGAAACAGAATCCGTGCGCTCTGGAACTCATCCGCGCTCGTTCCGCTCTGGTCCTCTCTAGATTGTTTCAGCTGATGGTGACCATTCGAAATCTCCCCTCCGGTTACAACCGCGACTTCCAGGAGACAAAGAAACCCCTGATGGAGTCGCTTGATACCACAGAGGGATGTTTGAAAGTAGCAACCAAAGTATTTCAGGGACTCAAAGTGAACAGGGAAGTTCTGCAAAGTTCCTTCACCCCAGAAATTTTTGCGGCGGACCGGGCAGTCAAGCTGGCAACGGACGAAGGCATACCTTTCCGTGATGCCTACAGAAAAGTTGCCAAAGAGTTAGACAAACTTGAGATCGAAGACCCGGTGAAAAACATCCGGTCGAAAAAACACCTCGGCGCACCAGGAAACCTTGGCTTGGAGAAACTTGTGAAAAAAGTAGAGCTGGAGATGGAAGCCGTCAAAAAAGAACGCGCACGGTTGGAAAAAGTCTGGAAAAGGTTGACCCAAAACATTAACTTATAGTCCAATTAAAGCAAATTGTATATTGGTGCCTCGGACAATGAAAAGGTGAGTTTCATCCAGGGATCGGTCGATTTGGATGGCTTCAACGATATTCAGAAAGTCCATATCATCTCCCTCCAACATCGACCTGGTACAGAAGATTCTTAATCATCTGGAAATACCGTGTCGCAGAAAGTATTCTGCCAGATTTGGAACTGAGAACGTAATAATGAGAATGAACGAGGCCTACAGCTCGCCTACCTATAATCCTTGGGTAATGAGCTACCGGTTTATGGAATTGAACGACATGGTGAAAGCTAAAAGATACGCACACAAGAACACACGGCCAAGTTGGTTAAGAAAGGAAATTGTTCGCTTGGTCGAGGCTAAAAAGGAAGCTAGAGAAATCTTCGATACTTTACTAGAAATCGTCAGAGCAAAAAGGTGAGAACGCTCTTTACCACATGTAATCGGTTTTCGGCCTGGTCAAACGCCACACACTGAGGAGAATACGCGATATCTTTCGTGATCTCCTGCCCCGGCTTCCAAGGCAGGCAGTGAAGTACTATCGCGTCCGATTTAGCGTGATTGAGGAGGGCTTTATTTACTTGGTACTTTGGGAGGAATCTCTTAAGTTTCTGGTTTGCCTCAGCTTCCTGACCCATACTGACGAAAACATCCGTGTAGACGACATCGGATTTTAAAACGGCCCGTTCCGGCTCAGCCACGATTTCCACTTTACTTCCACTTTCCCGGGCATTGGCGCGCGCTTGTTTTACTAATTCGGTCGGTGGTTCGTACCCTTTCGGACATGCCAGTGAGATGTCGGCGCCCACCAGCGTGCATCCCAACATCAGGGAATTGCAGACGTTGTTTCCGTCCCCAACCCACGCCATTTTCAATCCTTTTAGTTTGCCCTTGTGTTCTTGGATGGTCAAGAGATCTGCCAGCGTTTGACAGGGGTGATGGAGATCTGTCAGCGCATTGATCACCGGGACGCTCGAATAACGTGCGAGTTCCACGATATCCAGATGTTTGAACAGTCGAGCGGTTATCACGTCAACGTATCTTGAAAGCGTTCTGGCGGTGTCGGCGATCGTTTCTCCCCGCCCAAGCTGAAGATCGTTCCATCCCAAGTAGATTGCATGCGCGCCAAGCTGCGTCATCGCCACCTCAAAACTTACACGTGTGCGCGTGGAAGGTTTGGCGAAAATCATGGCCAAAGTTTTTCCGCGGAGAACCTCGTGAGTCTCTTCTTTTTTGGTTTTTTGTTTGAGTTTTACTGCGTCATTCAAAATCGTTTCGATCTCTTTTGATCTCAGATCTTGCATTGAAAGCAAATGTTTTATCATTGTCTGATCTCCACCAATATTTTATCCAAAGCTTCGATTAGCTCATCAATATATTTTCGCTCGACCGTAAGCGGTGGTACAAATCTTAAAACTTTCTCAGCGGTGCAGTTTATTAAATAACCCTTTTTTCGCGCTGCTTCGGTCGCGGCTTCAGCAGCTTCTTTTGTAGCGAGTTCCATCCCCAGCAATAAACCAAGCCCTCGAACTTCACGTACACATAGGTGTTTGTTCGCGAGTTCTTCCAAACGCTTTTTGAAATACTCGCCAATCTTCGCTGATCGTTGAGGCAGTTTCCGCTTTTGCATTGTCTGCACCACAGCTTTTGCGGCTGCGCAGGCTAATGGATTTCCACCGAATGTTGAAGCGTGATCTCCTGGTGAAAAAGAGTTCATTACATTACTTTTCGCCCCCAAACAGCCGACGGGGAAACCACCTCCGAGTGCCTTTGCCATTGTGATTTCGTCTGGTTCTACTCCCCAGTGTTGGCAAGCGAACCATTTTCCGGTGCGCCCCATGCCTGTTTGAACTTCGTCGCAGATCAATACTATTCCATACTCATCACAGAGTTTTCTCAGCCCGGGCAGGTAATCATCGGACGGCACGTTCACCCCACCCTCGCCCTGAATGGGTTCAACCACAACAGCTGCGGTTTGGTCCCCAATGGCACGTTCTACTGCAGCAAGATTGTTAAATGGCACGAAATCGAAAATTTTTGGGATGATGGCCTCAAACGGTTTTCGATACGAAAATTTCCAAGTCGCGCCCACCGCCGCGGCGGTTCTACCGTGAAACGATCCCTCCATGGTGATGATACGTTGGCGACGAGCATGCTTGACCGCAAGCTTGAATGCACTTTCAATGGCCTCAGCACCAGAATTGCAGAAGAAAAATTTTTCAATAGATCTCGGGGTAACTCGTGTGAGTAAGGCGGCCAACTCCGCTTGTGGTTGAATGTAATAGAGATTTGAAACGTGCATCAGTTTTTTCGCCTGTGTACAGATAGCCTTCGTTAGCGTTGAGTGACAATGTCCCAGTGAACAGACGGCGATCCCACCTGTGAAATCCAAATATCGCTTACCCTTGGAATCCCAGAGGAACATCCCCTCCCCCTTGACCAGGACGAGCGGTTGCCGTTTATATGTATATGCGACATATCGTTCGCTCAATTTTTCAATTTCCATCTACTTGCCCCGTTCTATCATTGTGCCCACTCCGCTCTCGGTCAAAATCTCGAGAAGGAGAACATGTCGTGTCGTACCTTTTAGAATATGGGCACGTTCGACACCAGCCCGAACAGCTTTGAGACAAGCCTCGACTTTTGGTATCATGCCTTTTTTAATCACGCCCTCCTGAATGAGTTTTTGTGTGTCCTCGACGGTCAGTGTGGGTATCAATGTTTTTTCGTCATTTGGGTCGCGCATGACTCCCAAAACGTTAGTAAGTAAAATGAGCTTTTTTGCTTTAATCGCTATAGCTAGTTCAGCTGCAGCTGTATCTGCGTTTATATTTAAACTGTGTCCTTCTCCATTTACCCCTATGGGTGCGACCACAGGTATACATCCGCTTTTGACTAGGTTGTTAATGATGGTTGGGTCTACTTTTTCCACCTCTCCGACGAAACCAAGATCGACCTCAATTTCCTTTCCCCTACTGCTAGTAGTCTTGTAGATGAGCTTGCGGGCACGAATCAAATTTCCATCCATCCCCGAAATCCCAAAGGCTTTCCCCCCATGCTGATTAATCCCCAGCACTATTTGCTTGTTGATCTTCCCGGCCAGTTGTTCATGTAAAATCTCCATCGTCTTCTCGTCTGTTACCCGGAGTCCTTCGATGAATTTCGGTTTGATTTTAAGTTTACGCATTTCTTCGGTTATTTCCGGTCCTCCACCGTGGACTAACACTATTTTCATCCCAAATAAATTGAGGAGGACCACATCCCGCAGAAGCAGATCAAGAAGTTTTTCTTCCCCCAGTACGCTTCCACCAAGTTTGATCACGATGGTTTTACCGTGAAACTCTTGGATAAAAGGAAGGGCCTCGAGCATCACTTTGGCGCGGTCCTGCATTTCATCACGCTTCGATTTCATTAGTTTGCATACTTTAAAGTTTACTCAAGTTGTGTATCTCGAGTTTATCCTCACGTAGTCGCATGTCAAGTCACAACCCCAAGCGATAGCGTTTGCTTTTCCGGCGGCCAGGTCCACCTGAATTTCAATTTCTTTGCTGCGCATGAGGTCACGTGCCTTCGCAAGCATACGTTTTGGCATCGGTTTTCCCTTTTTAACTAAGTCCACACGTCCACGTTCGCTCACGAGTTCCAAACTAAGTTTAGCTGGATCGAACCATGCTTCAGAATTGCCCAACGCCGCGATGATACGTCCCCAGTTAGGATCCCGTCCAAACACGGCAGCTTTGACAAGATTTGAACCCACGACCGTTCTTGCGGCATTACGTGCTTCGGTCACATTACGAGCATTATTTATCTGGACCTCTATTAGGTGAGTTGCTCCCTCCCCGTCCTTTGCTATCATCCACGCAAGTTCGGTGAGGGCACAGTTTAATCCTGCCTGGAACTGCTTGTCCCGACGCTGCAGGGTTATGCGTCGGTTTGTTGCCCGCCCGTTTGCCAGTACAAGCACCATGTCACTTGTGCTCGTGTCGTTGTCGATATTTATCATGTTGAAGCTCTGATCTATCGCTTCCTGCAAGGCAACCCGCAGAGCATCAGAAGTTATGGCGGCGTCCGTGACAATAAATGCAAGCATGGTTGCGGTTTTCAGATCTGGACGTATCATCCCCGCACCTTTTGCTATCCCTGCTATGGTTACAGGTGTTCCGTCCTCCGAGTCTACACGGACAGCGATTTCTTTTGGGGCGGTGTCTGTAGTCATTATGGCCTTGGCTGCGTTTAGGCTCGCCTCTCTGGAGCTGGATAGTTCCTTAATTGCGGCGCGGATGCCCGCCTCAACCCTGTGCATAGGCAGGTATGTCCCTATGATGCCAGTTGAAGCCACACCGATGTTCGCTGCTTGTAGCTTCAGCAATTTTGCCGTCAGTTGAGCCATACGGTAGGCGTCACGCAACCCCCGTTTTCCTGTGTATGCGTTTGAGATTCCAGAATTCGCAACCACCGCACCGAGTTTTCCATTTTTGAGATGTTTTTTAGTGGCCACGAGCGGTGCGCCTTTAACGAGATTGGATGTGAACGCTCCCGCTGCAGGGATGACTCCGTCTTCCGAGACGATCAGCATTACATCGAGTCCACGGCGTTTGATACCTGCCCGGACTCCTGCGGCGAGAAATCCCGGTACCTCTGTGATACCGCCTTTCAGCACAGTTATCATCCATGTCCCAATGTCAAAAGAGCGGTGGACTCATTAAAAGTTGTTGGGAAATAAGTCAGGGACGTTGCGCCGGGGCCCTGAGTCCTTCTCTCTCATCGAGTCCAAACATTAAATTCATATTCTGGACCGCTTGCCCCGATGCACCCTTCGTAAGGTTATCGATTGCTGAGACCACTACCAATCTATTACCATCCGCATCCAACTCAAGCCCAATATCGCAATAATTTGAGCCAACGACGAAGTTTATTTCCGGTAACCCCTCGACCACCCGCACAAAAGGCTCATGAGCATAAAACTTTCGATAGAGGGTCAGCAACGTTTCTTTACTCACGCGCTTTTTCATGAAAACGTGCGATGTAGAAAGGATTCCGCGGACGATGGGGACGAGGTGCGGTGTAAAATGGGCTTTGGTCTTTCGTCCCGCAAGCTTGCTCAGTTCTTGGTCGATTTCTGGCGAGTGGCGGTGGGTGGTGGCCGCGTATGCGCGCATGTTGGCACCAGCCAATGGATGATGGGTCACCCCAGTCGGAGCAGCGCCAGCGCCAGAAGTCCCTGTTTTTGAATCGATGATGATGTGGTCCAAATCAATGAAGTGTTCTTTGATCAGCGGTGCCAAGCTTAAGATTGCCGCTGTCGGGAAACAACCCGGGTTCGCGACAAGACGCGCGCGCTTTATTTCGGTTCGGTGAATCTCAGGTAAACCGTAAACCCCCCTGACCTCCGGGCTTTCGTGTTTGTCGTAGTGGCGCTCATATACATTCACTTCGTCGAATCTATAGTCCGCGCTGAGGTCGATTACCCTTGCGCTCCCTCTGAGTATTTTTGGTACAAATTTCATCGCCACCTTATGAGGTACAGCCGCAAAGACGACGTCAACCACCTTGCTTATCACTTCATAATCTGGTTTGGTTATTTTCAAGTCGACGATCCCACGGAGGTTTGGATGGACGTCACTTACCGCTTTCCCCACGTTACGGACATCGTAAGCACCGACGAGTTTTACCATCGTATGATTCGTCAGCAGTCTGAACAATTCTTCACCGGTATATCCGGACGCCCCCACTACAGCCGCTTTTATCTCCTGCATTTATTTCACCTTTCGCTTGTGTACGAGTTTGCCTTGTAGCCCATGAAATTTTATGATGCCAGTCACCTCGCGCTGGTCAAATCCGAATTTTTCAAACGAGACCAATTTTTCATCGTAAAGTGAATAAGGCGAACTCCGAGCCACAACTCGGGACGACCCCCTATTGAGTTCCACCTTGATCCTGCCCGTGACACGTCTCTGTGTGGAATTGATGAACGCATCCAAGTCCTCCCGGAGCGGGTCGTACCACAATCCGCTATAAACAAGATCGGCCCATATTTGGTCGACAAGCTGTTTGAAAACTAGCTCCTGTTTTGTCATGACAAGTTGCTCGAGAGCCCTGTGGGCTTGGATCAAAACGGTTGCTGCTGGAGCTTCGTAATTTTCGCGCGCTTTTAGTCCCAAGATTCGGTCCTCAATTAGTTCAATTCTCCCAACACCATAATCACCGGCAATTTGATTCAGCTTGGTAATAATATTCAGTCCGCTCATACGCTTACCATCAAGCGTGACCGGTACTCCATCTTTAAACCCCATTTCAACGATGCATGGTTTAGTTGGCGTTTTTTCGGACGGACGGGTCCAAACGTAAATTTCCTCGGAGGGGATTTTGGCAGGGTCCTCGAGTGCGCCGCCCTCTATTGATCTGCCCCAAAGATTCTCGTCGATGCTGTACAGTCTCCCCGCATCCAGCGTGATGCCTTTTTTTCGTGCATATTCTATTTCCTGATTCCGGTCGAGATTCGTCTCACGGATGGGAGCGATGATTTTGAGTTCAGGTGCCTTTGTCGTTATGGTGGTGTCAAAACGAAACTGATCGTTACCTTTTCCCGTGCACCCATGGGCCACCGCATCCGCCTTCTCCTTTCGCGCGACTTTTATCAATTTGGTAGCTATAGGATAACGAGCAAGCGCGGTCGAAAGTGGATATCCTTCGTAGAGCCCATTTGCCTTGAGGCTGCGGAAAATGTATTTTTCTACGAACTCCTTTCGGGCGTCTATGTGCACATGCCTAAGAACGCCTAATTGTTTGGCTTTCTTCTCCGCGTTTTTCAATGCAACTGGATTTTGACCAACATCGACGGTGAGGGTTATTACATCAGCATTATACTTTTCCTGCAATAAACGAACGGCTACTAAGGTATCTAGGCCGCCGCTAAAAGAGAGAACTACCTTCACTTCTCCCACCACTAGTTGTTCACAAAGTTGACATAAATAGGTTTAAGTTTTTGAGTTAATCAAGCCTGTTCCCGAAAACCTTTTTAGAAACGTTCTCCAACTGTTACTGACACGAAAATGGCACCACTGTGATAAAAATGAAACTCCACAGAACTGCTTGGAATCTGTGATGAAATGGAAGTTATAGTTAAGTTACACGGTAATTTTCGAGAGTACGCTGGGACGGACACCATTAAGGTGCCAATCAGTGATGATGAGACTGTGGACACACTTTTGATGAAGCTCAGCAGGCGACATCCCAAGGTGGTTGAGGAGGTTTTGGACCCAATGACTGGTGATATACGGGGAAATTATGATATCTTGCTCAACGGTCGGCGGATCCAGCAAATTCGCGGAATTTACACCAAGCTCAAACACAAAGATGAAATCATCCTGTCCCCCTCAGAACCCCATTCTGGCACGTCGGGGGTGAGTTAGGATACCACACAGCCCGGGGAGGAACGATCTCGGCAGTTTGCCGGGCGGGATGTGGGCATGATTATAATCTGAGAAGCATGTTTATCGATTTGGAGTTCGGATGGAGCTGGTACTGGTTGGTCGCTCTAACGTCGGGAAGTCGAGTATTATTAAACAGCTGACGGGAAGATGGGTGCTCATCGGCAGGAGGCCGGGGGTGACCAAGAGGACGTCCCGGTACCGGTGGGGTAAAATAGACGTGGTAGACATGCCCGGCTTCGGCTTTATGGCCGGGGTACCGAGAGAAGTTCAAGAGAAAATTAAAACAGAAATAATCAGGTACCTTGAGGAAAATAGAAAAAGGATATCGTTGGCTTTGGAGATAATAGATGCCCGTGCCTTCTCCGGGATAGTCGAGCGGTGGGAAAGCCGAGGACAAATCCCTGTAGACGTGGAGATGTTTTCGTTTTTGCAAGAACTGAAACTTAACCCCGTTGTGGTGGTGAACAAGGTTGACTTGATTTACCCCGAGGAACGCGATGCCGTGCTCGATCACATTTGCGATAAACTCAACATGCCCCCGCCTTGGCGTCAATGGCCCGATATCGTGGTGCCCGTATCGGCCAAAACAGGGGAAAATATCCCACGGTTAAGAAAACTGGTCGAAAACAGGCTAAAAGTACTGAGCAAGGAACGTTTGTTAGCTCACCTAAAACATTTACCGCCTTCGAAAAACGGAGAGCAACCAGAGAAAAAATATTACAGAGAAAAAAGGTGAGAGTCCTGATAGGGGAGTAGCTCCGGCGGTTGTGAGCATCTCAGACCTCCCAGCTCCGAAGATATTTTCTTCATCAGTTACCTCGTATGCAGCTAGATCGGAGTCCATGAAATCTGGGGGTGTCCACCCCAGAGGATTTGTCCGCCCCGTGGCTTCCGCCCACACCCACCCGTCCGAACCCTTAAAATTCCAGTACACGTTCCCCCTAGGGTAGCCCAAAAGGCGGACGAGGGCTGCCGCATGTCCGGGGGCCAGTATCACAGCGGATCGAAAACCCGCAGCGCGGTACATCACTGCCAAGAGCACCGCATAGTCCTCGCAATCCCCACGCGCGAAACCCAGAGACTCTATCTCTCCAGCAGTTTCATCTGCGTTGCGGGCGAATTCGTCCACGCCGAACTGGTCGGGGTCAGAGGTATAATGAACGTGGTTTCGAGCGTACAGGAATATCTGCTCTGCGAGCTGATTCCGATCCGGGTACTGACCGGCTAGGCGTTGACCAGCTTCCCACGCAGCATCTTTAAGCCCCCCAAGGCTCTCAAAAGCTATCGCCGGGCGGAAGGTGGTTTCGGAGATCTGGAAAAAGCCATCTTCACCCCAAGAGCGGGTTCGGCAAAGCCCCCAGTTATCGTACGTTTCTTCGGCATAGATATTGAAGGTACTTGGGGCACCTAGGACTGGGACAGCGAGTGCCAGGGCTAAAAGAATAGCTGGCACCACTAGAACGGGCTTCTTCATGTAGCGACACCTAAATTGGAGTCGTGAGTGCGGCGGTCGTGATCAGTCCAAGAAACACTAAATATCCAAACACGTAGAATCCGGTCCCAAGCGGGCTCTTCCGTAGACTTTTAAATGGAATTCGAGGCGTGAGACGGTTGAGTAAGTTAAACATCCCCACCCCCACGAGGAGGCTCACCACAAAAGCTACCGCGAGCAGTCCCAGTCGCTGGACGTCTATGAGGCTGTTTAGAAGAGAGGCCCCCACCGCGGTCGGCATGGTTAAAGCCCCGTAGACAACGAGTCCGAGGTAGATTAGAAACCCGGAGACGAAGACCCCAACCGCACGCGGGTCCTTCCCTATCAATGTGCGTTCGTGGATGTTGGGGGTCAGTGCATCAAGCACCCGTAGTCCGAGCCACCCCAAGAAAAAACACACCACCATGTAAAGAACGGACTTTGCGACCCAGAATGCTACAAGTTCCCAGAATCCTAAAGCTGGACCTAACGTCACTCCTGACACCAAACATTCATAGCGTTTCAGTGATAAAAATACAGTCGTTTAGAGCAACTCAATTAAATCCCTTTTAAATGACCTCCGCCCAAAGTATGCAGGGGAAGAAATGGAAAAAATAGAAATCAGCGTCACGAGCCTCCAATCTGCCCTCGACTGTTCACTTTGCTTCTGGATTTCTGAAAAGATAGGCCCGCTTCCATCCATGTTCCCCGGCATCCCATCTCAAATCGACTCCGCCATCAAAGGTTACATGAAGCAATTCGTTGGAACGTCAGACCTGCCCTCCTGGTTTCCGGTCCGTGGCGAGCTCCTGAACACGGCCCGGACTTTAAGAGCTACGGATCTGGGCACTGGTGTAGTCCTCAAGGGGACGCTAGACGCTCTCGTTAGAACTCCGGATGGAAAATACCACATAATCGACTACAAAACAGGTAGGCCACCAGAAGAAGTCCCAAAGTACTATCAAACACAGCTCGACGGATATGCCTACCTCCTTGAGCGAAACAGCTTCAGGCCCGTGGCCGGTGGGGTGCTTTTGTACTTCACCCCCGCTCACGGAGAAATATCGGATGAGTTCTTCCCGTTCAAGATTACCGCGGTGCGGGGGGAGGTGAACCCCGGTCGCGTCCCATCGGTCCTCGCGCGGGCCAAGGAGATAACGGAGATGGAAACTCCGCCCACCCGAAGTGAGGACTGTGACCTTTGTATGTGGCTGAAGCAGGTGGGCCGAACATTATCCGAATAATACACATAAAACAAACCATTTTTAACGGGATCACAAGCATGTTGAGTGAGGCAAATGAAACTCAATCTCAAAAAGACCGACCTACTGGCTATTGATGCCCATGCACTGGAGAATTTTCCTCAAGAGTGTTGCGGGCTTCTTTTCGGTAAGTTCGGTGAAAATTCGATTGAAGTCAAAAACGCTGCCAAAGCTGAAAACGTGCTTGGGTCTACCGTATCCTTTGAGGCAGACCCAGAATTCGTGTTCAAAGCTGTTGAGCATGCAGAAAAAGTGGGACTTGAACTTGTCGGAATCTACCACTCCCATCCAAACGTGGGGGCCCATACTAGCGCGCGAGATTCGGAAGTAATGAAGCTATGGCCCGGGGTGGCTTGGCTCATATTATGCGTGAAGAAAAATCAGGTTATAGAACGGAAAGCGTATGTTTTGAAAAATGATGATATAAAAGAAATG
>DTYD01000006.1 GCA_012962055.1 Hadesarchaea archaeon | reverse complement strand
TTTCGTCTTGATTTGAAATTGGACGACACTTTCAGTTCTATTTCTGGTATCTCTTCTCAAGCAGTACCAAAATTAGCGTACCGATTATCCCAAATATTACAGGGATGTACCAGTTTTCCACCATCAACACTCCTATTCTATACCAGACAGGGGCTTGGGATCCAGATGAGTTGCGTTTGACTGGTGTATGACCACACCACCCAAATTACTGGTCCACAGATAATTGTGGCGAGAAGAATCAGCTTGGGAGACAATTTGAGATTCGACAGAAGAAATTCTTCCTCATGGAGTTAAGGTGAAGACAGGCTTCAGAAAGACATCCGGCCTGGTCCGTGGGGTTATCTCGCCAGACAAATTGCATTGCATGAGTTTGGAAACTTCTTTTAGGTTTTTGGCATGACGAAGTACCCACATCAGTTTCACCCAAGCAACTTCTGGAAGCATGTCCTCCCCAGGTATCACGCCAAGTTGGAGGAGATCGCGACCCGTAGAGTAGACCTTCATGTCAATCCGACCCCAGAGGCATTGTGAGGTCATTATCACCGGCACTCCCTTCGCCACGGCCCGCTTTATTCCCGGGAACAATGGTTCCGGCACATGCCCCAGCCCTGTTCCCTCGAGCACTATGCCCTTATTCCCAGCTTTGAGCACGCTGTCGATGATGCTGGATGGCACCCCAGGTGTAACCTTCAGGAGCGCTACCTTTGGCTCGAATTTTTCATCCACGGTTACTCTGCCTTTAGGTTTTGCATGTTTGTAGTCGCCACGGAAGAGCCTCAGCTCTCGCCCTCTGACCATGCCGATGGGAATGTCGTTGATGCTCATGAACGTGTCTCGGCGGCTGGTGTGGCACTTACGGACCTTGGTCCCCCGGTGGATCAGGCAAAATTCGTCGTCCATGGAGCCGTGCATCACCACGCAAACCTCTGCGATGTCAGAGGTGCCTGCCACCGTGACCGCGCCGATGAGGTTCATGGCGGAGTCACTGCTTGGTCTGTCAGAGGAGCGCTGAGATCCGACCAGAACGACGGGTCTATGAAGACCTTTGAGCATGAAGCTGAGCGCGGCGGCTGTGTAACCTAGCGTGTCAGTCCCGTGGGCGATGACCACGCCCGATGCTGCGGAGTTAAGCTCCTTCACGATCGCCTTGCCGACTTTGACCCAGAGTTCGGGGGTCATGTGCTCGCTGAAGACGTTGCATGCCTCCACGACCTTGATGTTAGCAATTTCTGCGAGTTCTGGGACAGCGCTGTAGATTTCCTCTGGCGTGAATGCTGGAAAGACCGCACCCGTCCGGTAGTCGACCCTGCTAGCGATCGTCCCGCCCGTGCCTATGATGGTCACATTGGGTTTGGATGGGTCGGGTTTGAGTTCGAGTTTTGGGACGCTGAGTTTTGGGGGTTTCCCTTTCTCCAGAAGCTTGATTTTCGTACTTGTACCTATCTTTACACCCAAATTGTACCCACTTTGAAGTTTGAGAACTAGGTGATTTGGATCTCCGAGCTCGGTGCGGGGCATCAACACGCCCTCATATGTCCTGCCAGCGCCCTCGACTTTTATTCGATCTCCAACGTTTGCCGAGGCCGCCTTCAAAAGTCGCTGAACCCTGTCCCTGTATCCGGACATCGTCATCAGCTTAGGATAATGCATCCGAGCTTAAATCGGTGCTCCCCTCTGCAGTAAATACTAATAAATAAGGACTTGAAGATTTATGCAGTGCGGGGGTAACTCAGTCATTGGGGCGGCAAAAAACCCCCAAACTGAAATGGGAGTTCGGGTGAATCCGACCCAAAAGTGTCGGACCTCGATGTGGAGAACGTCGGGGGGCAAAACTGAAGACGCCATGCAAAAGTTTGCTGGCGAGCGGCATATCCGAATGTCGCGGGTTCGATCCCCGTCTCCCGCTCTTTCAAAAAAAATTCTCATCTGCATAATTTTCCATCCCGGTGATTGTTTAATATTTCTATATTGCGTAGATTATAAGAACACAAGTTTTTTTCACTTGTCCCTGTTTTACAGAGGGCTAAAAAGCAAGTTGAGCATTTGTTGACGGTTCGCTATATGCGCAGCGTTTGAAAAAAATAATGAGTTTGGAAATGATGAATAAACAGCAAGCGGCCCGGGAACTGGTTGAAATCGGTAAGCGCCTTTACGCTAAAGGAATGGTGGCGGCGAATGACGGCAATATCAGCATTCGCTTGGATGAGCGGCAGATTCTGATTACACCCAGCGGAGTCAGTAAAGGTTTTATGAAGGCTGAAGAGATGGTTCGTCTGGATTCGGAAGGGAGAGTACTGTCACGCTTTGGGCAGCCTTCCAGTGAGGTGTATATGCACCTGGAAATATACAAAAACAGAACGGATATAAACAGTATTTGTCATGCCCATCCTCCTTACGCCACGGCTTTTGCCGCAACCGGAAAGACCATGCGTACGGATCTGTTGTCCGAAGTTGCTATCGCTCTGGGAGAAATCCCCCTGGTGAAATTCGCCGTACCGGGTACGCCTGCTCTGGCCGCGGCTCTTATACCTTATCTGAAGGAGCATGTCGCTCTCCTGCTGGCCAATCATGGCGTGGTGACCCTGGGTGAATCGGCCCTGCAGGCCTATTATCGTATGGAAACGGTTGAGCATGCGGCCAAAATTCAATATCTTGCGCAGAGCCTGGGACAGCCGCTTGCGCTAAGCAGGCAGCAGCTGGAACAGATAAAAAGAGCGGAGAAAGAAAAATTGATCGAAGATATTACAAGGGATATTCTGGAAAACCTGAATTCCGGGAAGGATGAGTAAAGATTTTGTTTAATATTCATAAAATATTATATTTAGAGCTTTGTATTGCAGTACTGCACTCCGGGCCCATGTGGTTGCGGTAAAGATGTTTTAAGTTTGAGATGGCTCGCTTTTCCGCCAACGGGTATCGCTTATGACAGAACGGGGAATTTGTGAATCGTTCAGGGGGGAGGGTACTTTTATTATAGACTTGTGCAAAATTTCCGGCAGTGTCATTTCGAATCCCGATTTATCGGGCTGAGAAATCTTTCGCTTTTTAGAGGTAAAAGATTCTTGCGGCTTCGCCGTCCGGAATGACGTTTTTTATAAAAGGTCGCTTTTTGCGCCAAAAGGAGCCCCATACGGGGAAATGGCGTAAATAATGATTTTGCCGAAATGTAACTTTTATTAGTGTTTAGGGGAGGCTGTTCATGGAATTAAATGTAGTCAATATACAAAAGCCCGAAGAAATGAATTTCATTTTAGGGCACTCGCATTTTATTAAAACGGTGGAAGACCTGCATGAAGCCATCGTGAACGTAAATCCTGCCATCAAGTTTGGGCTGGCTTTTTGCGAAGCCTCGCAGGAGGCCTTGGTGCGCTATAGCGGCACAGACAGCGACCTGATCGAGCTGGCTCAGAAAAACGC
>DTYD01000005.1 GCA_012962055.1 Hadesarchaea archaeon | reverse complement strand
CCTGAAGGAAGCAATTCTTTTAGAACTTATGCCCTTGAGAATTATGCGGGCTGGGGCATCGTGCTTATCTGGCCATCCGACCACACGGTGAACCTCTCTGGCCACAGCGAGCTGAGATTTTGGGTAAAGACTCCCGAGAACCTAAAAGTAATGATCCAGCAGGAGAACAGGCACGGTGCCAAACAGGTCGCGTGGATAAGCGACTATGGGTGGGATGGTACCAACAATTGGCAGGAGATAGCGATCCCTGCGAGCACGTTCTTGGGATTGAACATGAGCAGAATATTCTGTCCGTTCTCGATAACTGCTTCAACAGGTGCCGAATTCTATGTTGACGATGTGCAATGGTGTTGACGCCCTCCTCACGGCTGAAGCGTGTGAGGTTTTTCACCCGGCTCTTGTGACCACTCCCATGCCTAAAGGCATGGGCTTCCAGCCTCGTCCCTTTCTTCGAGGGATTCATCGCTGGTTTGGGCCGGGTCAACTTCGGCCCATCGGCTCCGAGGCTCTGCCAAAATACTGGAGCCGGTGTTGATAGCTCCGTTGAAGTTCGCGTTGTAGGTCAGCCCGCAGTTGTAGCAGTGAACAACCGATTGTGTCATACGCTCGGTGTTTCGCGAACCACACCGGTGGCAAGTCATCGAACTCCATCGTTCATCAGGTGCTACGGCTCTGATACCCTGCTCGGCACATTCCTCCTGCATGTAGCGGATTATCCGTCCGTACACCCAGTTTGTCATCAGACGCCGCAGCTCCCGTTTGTCATTTCCTCTGTAGTTCTCATACTTGATTCCTTTAGGATGGTCAATTGCGACGACGCATCCATTTGAGATTTCTGCTATTCGCTTGACGGTCAGACGGTCGTAGTACTCTGCAACCCTACGGCGCTTGTAGCGGATTCGCTTCAGTGCTTCCCACTCCTTCAGTCTTTGCAGTTTCGCCACGCGTCGTTTCAGTTCGTTCAATCGTTGTACTTTTTCCACATCGCGAGTCACGGAGAAGTCGTCCCGACACAAAGGTTCATTCGGGTGCAGCAACACAGTCGCCGTACTCCGCCTTATGCCGAGGTCAACTTCACGAACCGCTCGCACGGGCTGATCTTGAACCTCGTACTCAACTTTGACATGAACATGAAACTTCTTACCGCGTTTGACGATCTGGAAAGATTTGATCTTGCCACGCTCTAGTAGCTCAAGGTGATACTTCGCGGGGTTCAGTAGGACAGTTATCCGCTCGCCCCGCTTCAAAGTGGATATCCGGATGACACGCGGCGAGAGCTTGATTTCGGATAATTCCAAGCTCCCGATTCGATAGTCGAACCAGATCGGAACCTTGTGCCGAAGCCAGTTAGAGAAGGGAGGCTGTGGCTCTCGTTTCATCAATTTACGTAGCCAGCGTTCGTCGCCTTCTTGCTGAGCCCACCCGACCCTCCATCTCCATTCGCGGTGAAGCTCGCGGTATGACTTCCACATTCAGAGCGCGGTGTCGGCGCAGCACTGGACAAAACCAGCACTAAGCCCCGTTCGCTCTCGCACTTGTCGCTCGAACTCGGATTTCCTCAGCCCACTGCGAGAACGGATATCGTTGGCCTCGATGATTTGCGACCAGAAGTGGACGCCGTAGGTCAAGCGTGCGGTGAGACGGTTCAGGATGTCAAGCTTCCGCTTAGTAGTTGCATAGTACACGGGAATTTTGGCGGTTTTCACGACCTGCATTCACACACCACGTCAAACTTTCGATTTACCTTCAAGCCATTTTTGGAGAGGGGAGTCACCGAATGAATCATTCACCGTTCTCCTGTTTTCCTTACTTGAATCCAGATTTCCAGAAGGGATAAGACTCGATTTTTATCAATAAATCGTTTTTAACGAGATAAAACAAAAACATGTTTCATAGTTTCTTCGATCAAACTATTCGTCTTAATTTGGACTTTTTCTCCACGGCTTGAAAAGCGAAAATATCGGGCGGAATCGGCCTTCGGCACGCGATTCATCCCACGGCTGAAGTATATGGGGTTTCTCGCTCGTAAGTGCTAACCTTTGCCAGCGCCCCCGAAGCAGCCATGTACATCGCGTAGTAGCCGCAGACCACAACCCACTCGCTGGGATCGTAGTTTTCTGGGGCGTTCAGGGTTTTCTTGGCCTCCGCATTACCATAGAGATAGAACAAAATACTCATCGTGACCAAGTTGTTTCTCGCCTTGCCCAGAAATCTTTGGGTAAGCCTTCCTATGAATGGCGTTTTTATGAGCAGACCTTGGTCGATAAACCATTTGATATGTCTCTCCATTTCTCTTACCTGTAGACCAATTCATAGAATGCCTCTTGACCTTTTAGCACGACCCCAAACTCAACCAAATCTCGCCAGAACTCCGGGTTCTCTCCTTCTATATTTTTGAAGTCTCCTTTCTTTACCAAAACTGGGTTTATCCTCAGGTTGTACTTGTGTCGTAGCGACAGGGCGATTTTCTCCACATCGCCCCCATTTACGCAGAGCAAGTCGATATCGCTCCCCTTCTTCGCTTCCCCTTTGGCGTAGCTGCCGAAAAGAACAGCCATCTGAAGATCCGTCTTGGTCAGAAATTCCTCCAACACTTTCCAAACATTCAGGAATTTCTTAGCGAACTGCTCTCTCTTGGAAACCATGAAATAAGTGAACGCTAAGTAAGCCGCATCGGAAGAGGTTTGAACAGCGTAGATCAGCGTCTTCCCAACCTTTCTCCCAGAAACGAGGCCTTTTTGTTCCAGCGATTTCAGGGTAGAGTAAACACGCTCGTAGGAGTAGCCTGACCTCTCTTGAAGCTCTTTCAGCGTTTTCTCCCCCACCTCTGGGAAAAACCCCGCCAGCACCTTGAGCTCGGCATCATTCAGCATGGCTTCACCTATTGATTTTTCAATAATGTTATCGATTTTTCAATTTATAAGCTTGTTGGGCGCAACGTAATCCGTTGTTCTGTAAGTCCTCCGTAGCTAGAGTTTCCGAGAATCTCTGAATTTATTCGCGAGGAGTGTCAATTTGGAGTTGGTCACTTGAGCCTCTCGACTAGCCTGATGCGCTCTACCTCAAATCCCCCTCTTGGCGTGACCTTTATTTGCATTTTGGCCACCTCTTCCATCGGTAGGGCCAGCCTCTTGAACTTGTTTATAGACATCACCCTCTGTTGGGTATGCCCATGAGTTTCCCGCTCGAAGTTCAAGATGTTGTCGAAGCAGGGAAGTAATTCAGCTTCCATTCTGGGCTCGAGGAAACCTTTCATGAGGGTGGTGTAAATCACCCCACCCCATCGCTTGACGGACCTCTGTACCCAATGTAAGAACAGCAGGAAGCTCCTCCATTCCTCCTCGGAAGTGCGGTACATCCGCACAAGATCTGTTAGGGTATGGATCACCACCATGTTCTCGGGCGCACGTTTGTCCAGAAAATCTGCGAGGGATTCTAGAAGGAGGGGGCTAGGGGAAAGCCCGGCCTTCCCCAGTTCCTCGAACGTTTTTGGTAATTTGTGAGCTCCCTTCCCTTTCGTGAATTCATCCATGATTTTTCTGGGGAGATAAGGTGCTGTTTTCGCGTACTCGGGGAAAAAATCCCTCAACTTCACGTACTTCTGAAATACGTCCGAAAATTCAGGAGAAAAACTGTCGGATACCTCGTCGACGATATCTGATGGCTGTCTCATAAATGTGGCCCACCAGATCTCCTTGGGGCACTGGACTCCTTTTGGAGCCCCACGCTGAGAACCTAACCTCGCCAAGTTGCATGCGGAGGTTATCAAAAATTCATCATAACCAGTACCGAGTTCGCCCATCAAAAGCGCGAAGGTTCCAGCCTGAAAGCCACCACTCACTATCGGGTCCAGTGATGATATTCCAGTGGAGATCATTTTTCTTTTATCCGCGGGCATAGCTTCTCAACCTCAGCTTTCAAGTACAGTATTAGTTAAGCTTTTATATAGGATTTATGACAAGATGCAAAAAATGTACAATATGGTTCATCTTTTAAGCCACCCCCCGCAAGTTACACCGTAGTTTAAATATGCCTCAAGATCCAGTTGTAGTG
>DTYD01000004.1 GCA_012962055.1 Hadesarchaea archaeon | reverse complement strand
GCTTTTGCTGCGAAAGACTCTTTGGCAAACTTCCTTGGGACCATTTCCATACTGATGTCTGATGTTTATTCGCAAGGTGACTGGATCGTTGCAGATGACAAAGATGGAATCGTGGTAGAGATAGGTTTGAGAGTCACGACGATACGTACTTTTGACAATGCCCTGATCGCCATACCGAATGCGACTCTGGCAAACTCGGACGTGCAAAACTGGAGTAAGCGTATCCTTGGACGGAGAATAAAAATGACGCTGGGAGTCAAATATAACTCCAAAGCGAAGCATCTCAGAGCTGCAGTAGAAGAGATACGTCAAATGCTGAAAGAGCACAAGGGTATTGCCAGCGAAAGTACTTCGTATGAACACCGTTCTCGTAAAAGTCCAAAACTGGTGTCTAAAAATTTAAAGGTTGCCCAGTTGTCCCCGAATAGCTGCGATTTCCTTTGACGTTGGCTTCCGGGGGTAGTTGTAAATCGGCCCCCGAGGTGACTCGTTGTAGAACGGACGGTTACAACCGGGGCACCCGGATGTGCAAAACGGCTTACCTGAACCAACTATCCTATTTATGACATCTCGCCCCACACCAAAGCCAACAATCCTCCCGCCATCGAAACGCATCCGGTTGACTCTGCTCATGCCGTTTATAATCAAAAATCTGGTGAGCTGAACCTTACGGTAACTACCGATATCTGGCCGGGAATGGCCGGAAATTGGTGTTCCGGCGATTGGGGTGAACGCAAACAGTCCAATGGTGATGCCTTTATCATGTAAAAATTGTATCGTCCTCGCCATCTCTTCCTCGCTCTCTCCAAATCCCACGATGAGATGAGTCGTGACTCGATCACCGAAGATAGTTTGTGCGTGTTCGAGTGCTTCGATATGTCCTTCCCATGTATATCCATCACCTTTTACTCGTTCGAAGACTTCCTGGGTTGCCGCGTCCAGCGCCACGCAGATCCGCTCGACCCCTGCACGCGCTAGGTTCTGAATATCGTTCACCCCCAAGGGTTGACAAGAGACAGATACCGGCAGATCGCATGCTTCTTTCACGCGTGCCACGAGTTCACGGATGTCATCAACGATATTCGGGTAGTTGACCGCCTGGATGCAGATGCGCTTAAACTTATTCAAATTTTTTCTCAGCGCGACGAGGACTTTTTCCAGATCGTGGTGGGGCCAGATGACACGGGAGAGCATTTGGAGGTCCGATGTGCTACCCCGCGATTGGGGACAGAATTTGCAGTTGGCGTTACAGCGACCCTCGTGGTAGGTCAGAAGGTGGGCCGTGGTCGGAGGCACCGCAAGCTGACCTCGCCATAGACCGAGAACAACCCCTGTGCCGAAAGCCACCCTCACACGTTCGACCGATTTAACCACCCTGCCATCCCAACGGAACCGAACAGCACGCGTCAAGTCTTCTCACTCGCAACCCCAGCTTCCGGGCGATTTCAATTGTGTCTCGGCTCGGTATCTCTATTCTGTCAATGCCTGAAAGCAGTGCCTGACGTTCGATTTCCACCCGCCTGCCATCGCGCGGTCTCATGCATCCAAGCGCCAGCGTGGCTTTCGGGAATTTTAATCTGGCTTCTGCGATAATTTTCCCAATTTCCTCTTGAGCGGGAGCAACAACATGCTCAAACCCGGTTCCTAAAGTGGGCACCAAAACCAAGAAAACTAATGTCCGAGGGTCCACTTCAGTCGCAAGCTCAAGCGCAGTTCGTTCGCCTTTTATCTCACCTGCATGCAAACCTATGCAAACATGCGGGACAACATGCGGAATTGAACGTTTTAGCACGCGGAGCGAATATCTATAATCCTCAGCAGTTCGGTCTATCCCGAGTACAAGCTTAATCGTTTCGTCGTCTCCGATAAGGTCAAAGTCTGCTAGGTCTACGCCTGCCCGGCCAAGCTCACGCCCCAGCCAGCCTGGCATTAGGCCGGTGTGGACGCTTACGAACAGACCAGTTTCACGTTTCACCCGCTCGATCGCCTCAAGAAATTGCTCAAACGGCACGTAGCCTTCTGTGTTGTAGCCTCCGCTGAGCAGCGCTCCGTGGGCACCGTTCGCGACCAAATTTAAACACATCTCGTACAAGGCAGTTGGCGAAGAACAAAATATCATATGTTTCAGATAGCGGTGGCCACAGTGTTTACAGTTCAACGCGCATCTGTCTCCGGTGATCGATATCGCCGGGAAGCGTGGGGTGGGATAACAAGCCCATAAGGTTGAATCACGCTCGAGTTTCATCGAAAATGCGTGGCGTTTGAGTTTGGCCAGCATCAACGCTTCCTCAACCATTCTTCTGATGCGTATCTGGGTCTAAGTTTTTCGGCAAGCTCGAGTTCCTCGCTCGTTAGCTCGCCCTCAAAGAACCCAACCCCCAGCGACTCCTCGAACCCACAGCTCATCGCCTCGTAAACCTCTTCAAAACTGGGCATGCTTCCAAGCTCACGCTCGACCGTCGTCACCCGCTCGAAAACCGAAGCGATGAACTTGTCCGAAATCTTTTCAGGACTGACCTTAAGTAGTTCAAACATCTGGCGCACATCTGGCGCGATAAGCACCGTACCATGCTGCAACACCGAACCCCACCGCCGGGTCTGAGCGTTTCCAGATATTTTCTTTCCATTTACTAACACATCATTGACTGGTTTGAATTCAGCTCGCAGACTCAAGCGCTCAAAGCCCCGCACCAAGCCACCGCAAATGAGCTTGTAAGATTCAATTATGTCGGATGGAAGATCACTCTGCCTACAAACTACACTATAGGTAAGTTCGCCATCATGATCGTGGAAAACTGCCCCACCCCCCGTTATCCGTCTAACAATGTCCACCCCATACCGCTTCGCCACTTCGAGATCAACCTCGCGTTCCACACTCTGAAAACAACCAAGTGAAACCGTCGATGGTAACCAGCGCCAGAAGCGAATGGTGTTTGGCGACTTACCTTCGGCATTTAGCCTTAGTAGCGCCTCATCGATCGCCATGCTCACGAAAGCATCGTCCACGCGCAAAGGTAACAAACGCCACTCCATCTATCCACCAACCGCACGTAATATGGCCTCGACCCAGTGCTCCAGTTCGATCATGGGGGTTTGGGCACCAGTTGAGCTATAAAATCGCTGCACCGCCGCGAGCAAACTGTCCCGATCTGCTTTGACGCCATTCAACGATTGCTCAAGTTCTTCAATCGCGTCCTCTGGATACATGAAAAAGTCGCCGCTGAGCATGATGCGTGAAATCTTATCATCTGTCAGCTCGAGCTCAACTTTAATCACGCCCTTCGGGGCCTTGAACTCCGCGAACTTCAAATCATCACCTTTCTGACTACTTCCACTTCGTTAAAATCTCTTCTCTTCTGAAAGTCGCCTTGCTGAGGAAAAATAACCCGGCGCTCGCCAAAGCTAGCACCAAACCGAAAACTGCGAGCGTTGACCACTCAAGTGAGATGATCCCACCCATGAACAGGAAATAGAATGCAAAGACCGGGACAGCCCCCACCACGCCCAACTGCATAGCCGCACGCACATCGCTCACTCTTGATGAGATG
>DTYD01000003.1 GCA_012962055.1 Hadesarchaea archaeon | reverse complement strand
GGTGATAACCGGGGTTCGAATCCCCGCGGGCCCACCATTCACTTTCTAAACGTTGCCCCATGAAAATAGATGCACCGCTTTGGCGAAATAGTGGGTGAGCGCTTGGGCTTTTCCACGAAATCTATCTTTATGTCGCGTACGATGACTACAGGCGCTCTCTCGTTTCCTTCTCCCATCACGACCTGTGCGGCCGTTGCAAGCTGATCGGCTACCGCACGGAAGGTTATCTGAAGCGGCTTACCGTAGAGGTCTGGTCTGCTCCTCTGATCTGCCACCGGCTCCAAACCTGCCACACCGACCGCCTGCCCCACGGCCCCCAGTCTGAGAGGATTGACGTGGCTGTCAGAGATTATCATGCCAACCTTTTTGTTGCTAGATTTCATGAGCGTCGCCCGAAGTTCTTCTGCCACTCGGTTAGGATTGGCGGGCATCAACGCAACGTGACCGGGCGGAGCGTTCGAAGCATCGACGCCTGCATTTACACAGATCATGCCATTTTTGATGGTGAGGATAGCGCCTTTTCTGACGGCCAATATTCTATTCGCTTCTCTGAGGACGAGCTCAACGAACTCCGGGGACTGTTCGGTCTTCACCGCAATTCTCTTTGCGCGCTGCGAGGGGCGGATCCTAGTGAGTTCCACAATCCTGCCCTGCGCCGTCGCCACCACCTTGGATGATACGACGAGCACGTCCCCGTCCCGCACGCCGCCGACCTGCGCGGCCGCTTTCAGGATCAACCGGAGGAGATCATCGCCCGGCCTGATCAGCGGCAACCTGAGGCCCAAGACTCGCAACTCCATCACCCGCCAGCTTCCCTTATCGCCTCAGCCACGCGTACGGCCTGCAACGTCTCTGCGGGATCGTGGGTCCTTATCACATCCGCCCCGTTGAGTACCGCAATCGCCGTGGCAGCGAGAGAACCTATGAGGCGGTCCTCCGGCTTGGGCAATTTCAGAACGTCTCCGAGAAATGATTTTCGTGATATTCCAACGCAGAGCGGGCAGCCGAGAGATTTCAGTTCTTGGAGTCTGGCCAGAATTTTCAGGTCGATAAGGGTCACCACTTTATACCTGCTATCACGGGCTCGTTTTTTAGCACGATGACCAAAACGCGCGAGCCTCGCGGGCCAGTAACCTATCGCTGGGTCGAGGACAACCCTGTTTAAAGGAACGCCGCTCTTCTTGCATATGTGCAAGCTCTCTTTCAGGGCCAGCTTGATTTCATCGGTTTCATACACGTCGCCTGGAGCACGTCTCGTGGCCATGACCAGCGCCGAGCACCCCGCATCCGCAATGACCTCTGCCATCCTCGCATCGCTCTTGAGCCCACTTATGTCATTGATTACGGTTACACCCGCTTCGATTGCAGCCTTCGCAATCTCGGCCCGTTGGGTGTCTGCTGAAATCGGGACATCCAACTCTTTAGCCAGAAGTTTGACTGCTGAGACTAATTCCCTCTTCTCCATCTCCGGGGAAATGGGCCTTGATTTCGGTCCGGTGCCCATCGCGCCAACATCGATTACATTCGCACCTTGTTCCACCATCCATCGCGCACGTTTTATCATGTCGCTTTTCTTCCGAGTAATTGAGCCCCTGTAAAATGAGTCGGGACTTAGGTTAAGTGCTCCAATTATCACGACTCGTTGATTTTCTCCAACTTTTACATCACCCAATCTTGCTCCTGCCACCCAACCACCGACCAAAATTAAACCGCACAGAACTAAAGCTTTTTTTGGGCACGACGGACATTTCCAGATTTTGGCGCCATGGGTGCCAAATGTAACCATTGAGACACCACACTGAAGATATAATCGTTGTCCCTACAGTTTGCCCCTACAATTTGACCTATGAACGTTGTGGTGTGTTGCACAAATGAAGACGAAATCTTCTCATCATTTCTCTACGTGGGCTCGTCGAGCCATTTTCTCATCGTGCTTTACCTGCCCACACTCAGGTTCATCAGCAGGTTGTAAGTAAACGCCTTCAACAGCATCTCTTGAACCATATTTTTGAATTCCCGCGCGACGACGAACTCGCCGAAAGTCCGCTTCAAGTTGGAGAACGTGCCCTCAACCTTCCATCTCCTGCCGTAGCCAACCCTTCGCTTCCACCTCTTTTCACCCTTCATGAATTCTCGTGTGGCGCGTCGTCGTGCCCAACTACCCCGAGCCTTGCCCGAGGCGCCGCGCTTCGGCCTGATGCCCGGCTCGATCCCCTTGCTTTCTAGGAAGTTGAAGTTCTCGCGCGAGTCGTGCGCCGATTCCATGAACGCGAGCTTGATATTTGCCCGCTCAGAGGTCCGCTCGATGAGTGGCTTGAGCATCTTGCTGTCGCCGGTTCGCTCGTCCGTAACTTCCATCGCTAGGATCTGGCCAGTTTTTACGTCGACCGCAACATGAATTTTCAGGTAGCCGCGTTTGTTTTTCCTTCTCCAGAGTTTCCGCCTCCACTCACCGCGATTCGTCACCTTCATCCCAGACGCGTCGATGGGCACGACGACATCATCACTCAGTCCACAGAGGCTGCGTTCGAACTTGGGCTGAAGACGGTTTATCGCAGCTTCAATTTACCGCGTGAAACTTTTTCTTGACCGTTGGGTGATACTCGTTAAGCGAGCCGATCGAAATTTTTCCCTTTAGCATACTTTCGATTGCTTGAACAGCCGCTTGAGCCCCAGCCAGCGTGGTGATGTATGGAATGCGAAAATCGATGGCTGCCCGACGTATCATGTATCCATCGCGCGCCGGATTACGTCCGATAGTGGGAGTGTTGATAATCAGGGTAACCTCGCCAGCGTGAATGCAATCGATGATGTTTGGACTCCCTTGGGAAACCTTCAGCACCTGCCTCGATTTTACACCAGCTTCCTTGAGTGTGTTGTGTGTGCCGTCTGTGGCGAGGATTTCGAATCCAAGCTCCTTGAGCTTTCTCAGCATGGGGGCGAATTTAAGCTGGTCTTCTTTTCTCACGCTGGTGAATGCGTTCCCTTCTGTGGGCAGCGTGTTGCCCGCCGCGATCTGCGCTTTGAAATATGCCTGGGCAAAGTCTCGATCGATGCCCATGACTTCGCCAGTTGACTTCATCTCCGGGCCAAGTACCGGATCGACACCGTGTAATTTAATAAACGGGAAAACGGATTCCTTTACGCACGCATAAGGTATCTCTATTTCACTTGGAATCCCGAGTTCTTCGAGTGTATATCTGAGTAGGACTCTTGTGGCGATCTTGGCAAGCGGGAACCCCGTCGCCTTACTTATAAAAGGCACCGTCCGACTTGCCCTTGGGTTCACTTCAAGCACATAAACACTCCTACCTTTGACCGCCAGTTGAACGTTCATCAGCCCGACGACCCCGAGCTCTTTTGCTATTTTCCGCGTGTACTCCTTCACGGTCTTCACCACCTCTTCATCAAGGGTCTGGGGAGGGACTACGCATGCGCTGTCTCCAGAATGTATCCCTGCTTGCTCGATGTGTTGCATTATGCCGGGGATGAACACATCGCGCCCGTCTACTACGGCATCTACGTCCAGTTCTATTGCATCTTGGAGAAACTTGTCCACCAGCACTGGATATTTGGGTGAGACCTTGACTGCCTCGCGCATATACTCCCCAAGTTCTGCATCATCCTGCACGATTTGCATTGCCCGCCCACCAAGCACGTATGAAGGTCTGACGAGCACGGGGTAGCCTATCCGCTTCGCGATCTCTTTTGCTTCATCCGCTGAGAATCCCGTCCCACACTCAGGTTGAGGTATGCCGAGTCTCTGAAGCATCTCGCTGCACAGTTTGCGATCCTCAACTCGATCGATGCTCTCGGACGGGGTCCCGAGAATTTTAACCCCTTGCTCCGATAGCGGGAAGGCGAGGTTGAGCGGGGTCTGGCCACCAAACTGTAATATGGCCCCCTCAGGTTGCTCCTTCTCGATTATGTTCATGATGTCCTCGAAAACGAGGGGTTCGAAATAGAGCTTATCTGATGTATCGTAAT
>DTYD01000002.1 GCA_012962055.1 Hadesarchaea archaeon | reverse complement strand
TGGGCGTCGGTGGCCCTTCCCGACATGATGCACTTCATCGCTTCTTTTGCTTGGCCTTCGGTGAGGTCCCTTCCTCCGACCAAATTTTTGATCGCATTCTGGACCGGGTTCACTCTGACGCCTCCATCTCTAGGAAATTTTTTATTATAAGTTTTCCATGGAGAGTGAGGATTGACTCCGGGTGAAACTGGACTCCGAAAATCGGGTACTTCCTGTGCCTGAGCCCCATTATTTCTTCGTCCGGGTCAGCCGTGACTGCCGTGACCTTCAGGCATCGAGGCAGTGTCACTCCGTCCACGGCCAGCGAGTGGTACCGCGTCGCGTCGAACGGATTCGGGACGCCCCTGAACAGTTCGCTTTCATCGTGCTTGATTTTCGAGACCTTCCCGTGCATGAGCCGCTTCGCCGGCACTATCCTGCCACCGAAGGCATGCCCGATCGCCTGGTGGCCGAGACATACGCCCAAAATTGGAATTTCCTTGCCCAGTTTTTGGATGACTTCAACCGAAACCCCTGCGTGCTCCGGTGTCTTCGGGCCCGGGGAAACCACTATCCGGTCTGGTTTTGCGCGCTCGATTTCGCGAAGCGGGACGCGGTTCATGAACACCGTCGGCTCCGCCCCCAGCTCTCCCACGTACTGGACAAGGTTGTAGACGAAGCTGTCAATATTATTGATCACGACGACACGCATCTAAATACCCGCCGCACTAAGTAACGCCCGTGCTTTATTTTCTGTTTCGTAATGCTCTCTCTCCGGCACCGAGTCCGCGACGATCCCCGCTCCAACCTGCACGAAACCCTTTCCCCGCTGAGACACCAACGTGCGGATTGTAATCGCTAGGTCGATATCACCCGTGTAGCTTAACGAGCCTATTGCCCCGGCATAGACCCCCCGTCGCGTTGGCTCGAGCTCCTCAATGATTTCCATGGCCCTCACTTTAGGTGCCCCGGTAACGGTGCCCGCCGGAAACGTCGCGCGGATGGCGTCGAAAACGTCACTATCCCCGCGGAGCCTGCCGACGACGTTCGTAACCAGATGCTGAACATGACTGTACTTCTCCACCTTCATGAAATCCGTGACCCTAACCGAGCCAAATCTCGAGACCCGTCCGAGGTCGTTTCGCCCTAGGTCGACAAGCATCACGTGTTCCGCCCGTTCCTTCTCGTCCGCCAGCAGCTCCCTCTCCATGGCCGCCTCGTCAGCGCTGTTTCTTCCGAGCCGCCTCGTCCCGGCTATCGGGCGGGTCGTGATTTCGCGTCCCTGAATCTTCACCAAAATTTCCGGGCTGGAACCGACGACACAGCGTTCCGGGAAGTCGAGGAAAAACATGTACGGCGAAGGATTGACCTGCCTGAGGTTCAGGTAAAATCCTCCGAGCGGGGGCGCGGGGGTCAGCTCAATGCGCCTTGAGAGAACGGTCTGAATCACATCCCCGGCGCGGATATATCGTTTTACGCGTTCGACACACCGCTCGAACTCGCTTTTTGCGATATTTGCGTGCACTTTGAGCTCAGTGTGATGTTTGACCTCCGGGTTTATCCCCCCGGCAGCGATCAATCTTTTCAAATTCGACCTGGCGCGTCCATACATTTTTTTGACATCGACACCATCGAGCAGCAACATCAGGGAACAGTAATGGGTCCTGCGCGCGATGTGGTCGAAGATTATCATCCGCTCCGGAAGCATGAATTCGAGTTCCGGGTGTTCAAGGTCGTCCATGGTGTGAGTCCCCACATCCACGAATGACCGAACGTAATCGTATCCGATGTAACCCACCACACCCAGCGCGTACCTTGGGGCCACCTCCGGTATGCTCACCTCGTCAAATAACATGGCCTTCCTGAGGACCTCGAGCGCGTCTCCTTTTCTGCTGGCTTTCTCGACCTTATCCTGGGTGAGGTCCAGGATGTCCCGTCTCCCCCTCATCCTCCACTTGCCATTTCTAATTTTGAGGTGGAGGATCGGATCGGTGCCTATCACGGAATACCTGGCTGATTCGCCGGGTTTTTCCGCAGACTCCAGCATGTAAGACGGTCGCCCCTCGTTCCTCAACCCTAGGTAGGTTCTGGCCGGGTCAGTGCACCCCCCCGCGGTGGAGAGCACCGGCAGTAGGCATGGTCTGTCCAGTTCGTGCGCCGTTTTCTCAATTTTTTGCAGGTCTGTTGGCAATTACTCACACCTTTGGTTCTTCGATTTATGATTTTTGTGCTATTTAAGACTTTAGCGTACATTTTTGTGCGTTTTATTTATTTATAAGGAACCTCCACGCAAATGGCAGGCGGAACGATGGAATGGAGGTGGGAAATGTGAGGGAATTCGAAAATGCGCGAAGTCAGCGTGAGGACGTTTCCACGTTGAGGATTGTCGCGAAAAGAAACGGTAGGGGCCCGTACACGGCTAACATCCCGGTGAAGGGAGCCACGTTTTCGTTGGTTTTGCCGGGCGGTTACATCAACTGGCCAAAAGGTAGGCCGTATCCGGACTCGATCAGAGTGGCCATAGACGACACGCGCAACCTTTGGGTGAATTTTGGAGTTTCAAGGGAGCATGGCTTTTACACTTCGTTGAGGATTGGCGAGGTCAGGGAGTAGGGATAAATTGGTGGTGCTGGATCGGGGGACGTTGACCCATGAAGGTTCGGCACTGCCATTTTCCCATGTGCGTATCAAAAAGTATTATGTACGGAGAAGAGTGGCTACGGTTCGGATGAAGGAGGTAAGTAGCAGTTGTCGATAACTTTATATATCTTAACAAATATTAATACAATTGATGGCACTAATGAGGATGAAAGAAGCC
>DTYD01000001.1 GCA_012962055.1 Hadesarchaea archaeon | reverse complement strand
GGATGCCGTCGGTGCGGAGATAAGGCGAAACAAGAACTTGACTGAATTTAAGATACGCGGGGGTCAAACTTTTCAAGCACTCAACATGACTATTCCGGGTGATTTCTCGTCTGCGGCTTTCGTGCTGGGGGGCGCAACGCTCACGGGCTCGAACGTCAAAGTGAATAATCTTGATATCAGGGGGGCACAAGGCGACAAGCGCATCATCAAGTTCCTTGAGGAGTTTGGTGCAGATATTAAGGTTCATGGGAAAACGGTGGATGTCTCAAGTACCGGGGAGCTGTCCGGCATTGAGGTCGACTGCTGCGACAACCCGGATCTGGTCCCGGTGCTTGCGGTTCTTGGCTCTGTTGCCAAAGGTCGGACAAAGCTCATGAATATACCTCATTTACGATTCAAGGAAACCGACCGCATTCGGGCCTTGGTGGCGGGACTCAGAAAATTAAAGGCGGAGGTACAGGAACTGCCCGATGAGCTCAGGTTGAAAGGCGTGAGGCAGCTGAAAGGGGCGAAACTGAGTTCTTACGGAGACCATCGGATGGCGATGGCTTTTGCTGTGGCTGGTTTCGCAGCGCGTGGAGAGACGATTGTCGACGAAGCCCAGAGCATTTCGGTTTCGTATCCAACATTTGTTGCCGATATGCGGAAGCTCGGGGCGAGTATTGAGTTAATAGGATAACTCCCCTGTGCAAGCACAAGGGTTTATAGAATGACTGGAGAGTCTCAGGTGGTAAGCAAATGAGCGGGAACACATTCGGGAGGATTTTCAGAGTTACGACTTGGGGCGAAAGCCATGGTCCCGCTGTCGGTGTGGTGATTGATGGCGTCCCAGCGGGTATGCCATTAAGCGAGGCAGATATTCAGCGTGAGCTAGATCGTCGACGACCAGGGCAGTCGATTCTAGCCAGCCCACGGAGGGAAAAGGATAGGGTCGAGATACTTTCAGGTGTTTTTCAAAGTAAGACGTTAGGAACGCCAATCTCTATACTCGTGCGAAACGTGGATGTTGACTCCACACCGTACGAGGCCATCAAGACCAAATCCCGCCCGGGCCACGCTGACCTAACGTACTGGCTCAAGTTCGGCCACATCGACTACCGCGGAGGCGGGCGGGCTGCTGCGCGCGAAACCGTCGGACGAGTAGCCGCTGGAGCTATTGCGAAGAAACTGTTGGCTGCCTACGGTATCGAAATACTCGGTCACACTGTCGAGGCAGCAGGGATAGCAGTCGAGCGGGAGCTGTCGCCTGCAGAAATACGAAAGAACGCGGAACGGAACCCGATGCGATGCGCAGATATGAGGATCGCAGAACGAATGAAAAAAGCCGTGTTAAAAGCAACATCCGAAGGCGACAGTACTGGAGGCATAGTTGAGGTTATCGGGCTCGGGACTCCCGCCGGGTTGGGCGAGCCCGTGTTCGAGAAGATGGACGCTGAAATAGCCCGTGCCCTAATGTCGATCGGCTCCGTCAAAGCTGTTCTGGTCGGTGCCGGATGTGAATTCGCGCGGATGCGGGGGTCTGAGGCCAACGACCCGATAGTACTGCGGGGCGGAAAATTGACCACTGAGACGAACAAAGCCGGAGGTATTTTAGGGGGTATCACCACAGGTATGCCCATCGTGGCTAGAATAGTTGTCAAACCAACACCTTCTGTCACCAAACCCCAACGAACGGTCGACTTGGCGAAAATGAAGGGAGGAAAAATCGAACTCAAGGGGCGGTTTGATCCGAATATATGCCCGCGGATAGTCCCTGTTGCGGAGGCCATGCTCGCCATGGTTCTAGCCGACCACATGCTCAGGGCAGGCAAGATTAACCCAGCCAAATTTAAGTGAAGGGGTGCTTGGTTGAGCAAACTCGTGGGCGCGGCTTCCGCTTACGGGTCCGCAACAGTGGTCAACGCCATTGCGACAGGCAGGGGCGCTGCATTTGGGGTGGACCTCAGGGTCAGAGCCAGGGTGGAACTCACAGCGGATTCCAGAAAAATAACGGGAAAAGTAACTGATGGAAAATGTGAGAGTCCGAGGTTGATTAAGATTTGTGTGCGGAAAGTCTTGGAACATCTCGGGCTGGAACAAACCTGCGGCGCGCGGGTGGAAACGAGGTCTGAATTCCCGATCGCTGTGGGGCTCTCGAGTAGCAGCGCTGCGGCAAACGCTACGGTCCTCGCCACATTCGCGGCACTGGGGAAAAGGCCACGGCCAAAACTCGTGCTGGACTTGGGGGTGGATGCTGCTTTTGAGGCAGGGGTCACGATAACAGGTGCTTTAGATGATGCGGCGGCTTCCCTGTACGGTTGTGGTGTTGTGACCGACAATACCAAACGTCAGATACTCAAACGGTTTAAGCTGGACCCGAAACTCAAGATTCTGATCTACATTCCGCCGGGTAAGTTTTATACTTCTAAGATAAGGCAGAAACGTTTCAAGCCCATAAGGGAAGGCGTGGAGCTTGCGCATAAGATGGCCCTTAAGGGTGAAATATTGAATGCTTTGACGCTGAATGGACTACTTTATTCGAGCATGTTTGGGCATGATACGCTGCCGGCCCTCGAAGCTGTAGCCAAAGGTGCACTGGCTGCCGGGTTGACCGGAACTGGACCGGCGGTTGTGGCCATAGCCAAATCAACCGAAGCGAGAAACATCGACAAAGCATGGCGCGCGCGGGCTGGAAAGGTAATTATAACTAAACCGGCATCAAAAATATATGAGTGAAGCATCTATGTACCGGAAAAAATTGCAGGAGTTCAGAAAAGAGATAGATCAAATTGATGAACAACTCATCTCTCTGGTTGCACAACGTTTGAAGTTAGCCAAGGAGATTGCGGGGATTAAACAAAAAATGAACCTTGAGGTAAGAGATGAGAAAAGGGAAAGGGAAATTATTGATTGTGTACGTAGACGCGCCCGTGAACTCAAAATCGACCAAGGTTTTCTGGAAAGTCTTACACGCTTGATGCTGGCACAGATGGCCGGAGCGGAACGTGAGTTCATCGGCAGAAACGGGATATGGGTACAAGTTCAGAGTGTTTTCAAAGATTACCCGGCCCAACTGAG